>NZ_JBKFGH010000038.1:0-66057 GCF_051233475.1 Neobacillus terrisolis
GTTATGAAATTTTACGTCAATCTTAATAGAACCGCCGTATACCGAACGGTACGTACGGTGGTGTGAGAGGTCGGGGGTTAGTCACCCCCTCCTACTCGATTAACAGTTTCCTATTTCTTCGTAACAAAAAAAGAAATATGAGCAAAACGGACATGATAATTGGCATCACCAATAGTCAGTTGAAGGTGGTCTATGGCTACGCCGGTTAATTTTCCTTCAAACGAACCTTTGAGGGTAACGATCCGGATGGTTTTTCCGACATTCTTCAATAATTGATCGAAAAAGACAGGCTCTGTTGGAATAGTATATATCGGTGCAATGGATTGCATCATCTCAGGTAAGTTATCTGAATGATTGTATTTTCCGGGAGGAATTGACCAGTATGGGGTTCTATAAGGGTATGGTTGCATATCTTGCTTCACTCCTCTGTATTTTAACGAAAATATCATTATCTAATAAAAGCAATGATTGATTCATTTTATGAAAAGAGTGGTTCATATATTATGATTACGGGTAAGATTGTAAAAAACAAGAAGAGTGAAAATTCTATTTTTTTATTGTAAAAACTAATGATATTAGTTAAAATAAAACTAACGTTATTAGTTTTCGTTGTGAACTTATCTTAAAATAAAGAGGGGATTATTTTGAGAATAGAAAAGGAACAAACTGTTTTTCAACTTTCCTTTATGCCAAGGTTGTTTCCCGTTAACTGTTACTTTGTCGAGGAAGAAGATGGATTGACTTTGATTGACGCCGCCTTGCCTTATAGTGTTAAGGGGATAATCAATGCTGCTAAAAAAATTGGTAAGCCGATCACCCGAATTATTTTAACCCATGCTCACGGCGACCATGTTGGTGCGCTTGATGGGTTGAAGGCAATCCTTCCACATGTTCCTGTTCATATTTCCGAGCGCGATGCACGGTTAATGGCTGGGGACTTATCCTTAAATGAAGATGAACCACAAACGTCCATCCGAGGAGGGGTGCCAAAAAGCCTAAAGACACGTCCTGATATTCTTCTAAAGGATGGCGAACGGGTCGGCTCTCTCATTGCCACATCTGTCCCCGGACATACACCGGGTTCAATGGCCTTTCTTGATACGCGTAACCATTCACTTATTGCTGGAGACTCTTTCCAAATTAGAGGGGGTATTGCCGTAGCTGGACAAATTCGCCCATGGTTTCCGTTCCCGGCGCTGGGTACCTGGAATAAGCAAATTGCATTGGAAAGCGCAAGGAAAATACGAGATCTTAATCCAGCTTTGCTTGCCGTTGGCCACGGAAATATGTTAAAAAATCCTATCGAGCTAATCGACAAAGCGATCGCTGATGCACAACGAAATATAGAAAAAGGATAGAGGTGGTAATTTTATGTCTCCAAGAGTAGGGTTGGATGTAAATATTTTATTACAGCATGCAGCAGAATTGGCTAATCGTCATGGCCTTGATCATGTAACACTTGCCATGCTGGCGCAAAAGCTGGGAATTCGCTCTCCGTCAATATACAATCATGTTAATGGCTTAAACGATTTGCGTAACAAATTGGCGATCTACGGATTAAAGCAGTTAAACGAAGTCATGCTTCGTGCAGCGGCGGGAAGGGCAAAAGAGGATGCCATTTATGCGATTGGCGAAGCGTATGTTGCTTTTGCTCGGACACAGCCTGGATTATACGAGGCCAGCCTTCGTGCCCCAGAGCCGGGGGATGAAGTTTATCAGTGTGCAGCCTCTGAAATAGTCGATCTTATTGTTCGAGTCATGAACTCATTTGGTCTTGAAAAGGAAGAAGCCCTTCATGCCGTTCGCGGGTTTCGCAGCCTTCTTCATGGATTCGCTTCCCTTGAGCAAAAGGGAGGATTTGGTCTCCCACTTGATCTCGATGATACGCTTCGGTTTATTCTTACTACATTTCTTGCGGGTATTGCTAGTCTTAGGAAATAAAAGAAGGGGGCACTATGAATAATTCTTGGAATAAAATTATTTATAAAATCTGGTCACCTATTTATGACAGAATATTCAACTCTGGTTCGTTTCTAGCGGCACGAAAGGAAATCTTCCGAACAACAGATTTCAAAAGCGAGCAAAAAATCCTGTTCGTTGGTGTTGGTACGGGCGCCGATTTAGAGCTTATCCAACACACTGGTTTACAAATAACGGCTATTGATTTTTCAGATGATATGCTCCAACAAGCAAAAGCAAAATTCCAACATTCGAATATTACGTTTTTGCAAATGGATGCACAACAAATGACGTTTCCCGATGAAACTTACGATGTGGTTGTAGCCAGCCTCATTTTGTCGGTTGTCCCGGATTCGAACCAATGCTTTAAAGAAATAAAGAGGGTACTGAAACAAGAGGGTGAAATCATCATTTTTGATAAATTTGTCTTGAAAAATCAAACCCAGCCGCTGCTAAAAAAGCTGTTAAGACCTGTAATAAAGGTTTTAGGGACAGATATTGGCTTAAGTTTTGAAGATTTATTTATCAAAAACAATGAGAATCTTATACTGGCAGCTGATGAACCAATCATGCTCAAAGGAATGTACCGAAAAATAATTATTAGGAAAACTAAAAGTACTATCTAAAAAAATGGAGTCCATTTTTTTAGGTAGTACTTTGTTATGGCCAAATATTCACGCGAGTACGATTTAGGAATGGCAATTAACGGTGTTTTAGCAGGAATTCCTGAAACAGCGAGGTCCTCGTCTTTGGCTATCATAAGGGATCGGTACAGGTGGAAATTGTTGGTTACAACTAGCCCTATTTTTGCATCTTTCGGAATAAATTCCATAGAAAATTCAATATTTTCATAGGTATCAGTGGAGCGGTCCTCTAAGAGAATTCGGGATTCGTTAATTCCCCGTTTTACCAACTCTGTTTTGATGCTCTCTGCTTCTGAAATATCCTCACCGGGCCCTTTACCACCTGAGGCAATAACGATCGTGTTTTTGTTTTTCTTAAGGTAACGTGCAGCAGCATTGATCCTTTCCTCAAGCGCCAAAGAAGGGACCGTTCCCTTAACTCTAGCGCCGAGTATAATCATATAATCAGCATTTGAGGGGGCTTTTGTACTGCTATACTGGGAAATTTTATATTGGAGAAAACCAAAATATAAAAGAATAATACCGATAAAAATACTCATTATCTTTAAAATCCTTTTCTTATTTTTCATTTTTTCAAATCCGTTTCTTAAGATATATTCTACTCAACTTGAAGATTTGCGTATAAATTAGTAGTTATTGTCAATTATACCAGGAATTTTGCTTGAGGATTTTTAATGTCGGTAAAATAATACAATTTTAGCCAACCAGTCCAGCAACTATTGATGAAACCGATTCAAATTTATTGGTATTATCGATAAGTTGAATTTATATCAAAATAGTAATTCTTTATAATAGACAAGTAGGTAAATTTTGCTCTTAAGGAAAAAATGTGATTTTTTAAAAAGTTATACATAATGTTGGGGAGGAAGATATCTTGTCATCTCAATACGAACCTGATTTAACCTATGATGCTGGCCCTACTGGATGTGGCGAACTGATCATGAATTTATTTTTAACAATGAAAAAGATGGACATGGGGCAAATCATCGAGGTGGTATCCTATGACCCGGGTGCCCGCGAAGATCTTCCTGCTTGGTGCAGAATGCAAAAGCATATTTTGCTTGCTCGTCAAGATGAAGGGAAAATAAGTCATTACTATATTGAAAAAGGCTAATATTGCCTTTTCCATAAAAAAAACAATCTATGGGTAGATCCAGAAAAGTCTAGGATCACAACATAATTTCTAGGAGGAATATTAATGGCTGGAAAATTTTTAGTAAGTTTAACAAATGCGAAAAATGATGCAGATAAGGCTACTGTTGGGTTCGTTGTGGCCAATGCAGCCGTTGCATCAGGTCAGGAAACCGTTGTATTTTTAAATGTTGAAGGCGCTTACTTAGCATCAAAAGGCTATGCTGATGAAATTCATGAGGAAGGCTTTGCACCATTAAAGCAGTTAATGGAACAATTTGTGGAAGCTGGCGGAACACTTTGGGTATGCAGCCCTTGCTATAAAAAACGTAATTTAGATGAAGAAAATTTAATTGAAGGTGCAACCATTGTTGGTGGAGCAAAGCTTGTTGAGTTCCTAAGCAAAGGCGCGGCTTCTATTACATATTAATAAACGGTGATATATATGGATAATCCACAAGCAATATGTGATGGCGGAGATTTAGATTGCGGCTCCGGATTATTATTGATAATAAAAAAAGCGATGGATCCTCTATCGTCAGGGGATGTTCTAGAGGTACGGAGTAGAGAGAGAACGGTTGCTGAAGACTTGCCAGCTTGGTGCCGAATGGTTGACCATGAGTTTCTTGGCTCTGAGCCAGGGGATAACACGACACGTTATTTTATTAGAAAAGGCTCTAATCAAGCTGAATTGGAACAAGATCTTGCAGCTGCCAAAGGCTATGAATGGAGTGTTCGTGTCCAAGCAGATGAGGATTTAACGTCAAAAGTTCATTCGCGTAACCACACCTTTATGGTCGGACAGCCTGCTGATTTCAGTGCCAAGGTTCAAGCACCCAGCGCTATTGATTATCTTTTAGGGTCGCTGGCTTCTTGTTTAACTGTTGGCTTTAAAGCCCAAGCATCGCGGAGAAATATAGAGATTGACCACCTGGAAGTCTCATTGAAAGCTGGGCTTGAAAATGTTCTGTTTCATATGGAATTTGAGGATGTTGGGAGTCCAAAGGTTAAGCTGATTAAAGGGACTTTTTATGTTTCTTCACCTGCTGATGAAGAGGAACTCGAAAAAATTTGGGAGAACTGTCTTGAACGCTCACCAATCTATCAAACCCTTAAACAAGCAATAAAAATAGATATTCAGTTTTCGATTGTATATTAATAGGGGGAAATAATGTTATGACCTTACCAAAATTCCCGACAACGGTTATTGGCAGTTGGCCTAGATCAAAGGAAGTTCAGCGGGCTATGCGTGATAAGCGTGCTGGACGAATGAGCGAAGAACAATTCCAGGCCGTTGCTGATCAAGCTGTCTTGCAATGCTTAAAATGGCAGGAGGAAGCGGGCATTGATATCGTTTCGGACGGTGAACAACGCCGTGATAACTATATTTCCTTCGTTGCAGAGCATTTAGAAAATGTTCGAATGTTAAGTGTCTCGGAGTTGCTGGACTATGTAGAGGACAAGTCAAGCTTTGAGGAAATCCTTGGTACATTGGATGTTCCTGCCTTTTCGATGTCCAATCCTGCGGCAGAAGGGAAAATAAGCCGAAAAAAACCGCTCGTTTTAAATGATTATCTATTTTTGAAAAAGCACACCGACAAAGCGGTCAAGGTAGCTTTGCCAGGTCCGTATTTGTTAACAAGATCAATGTGGGTGGAAGGGTTATCAAAAGAGGCCTATCCGACAAAAGAGGATTTGGCTGTCGATATTATTAAAGTCTTGCGTGAGGAATTAGAGGATTTAATAGCCGCAGGAGCAGAGTTTGTCCAATTTGATGAACCAGTCTTAACAGAAGTAGTATTTACTAAGAAAAATGCTAATCGGACATTCATGTGCGGAGCGTTGACGGCGAAAGCTGATGCCGAAGAAGAGATCGCCTTTGCGTTAGGTTTAATGAATCAAGTAACAGAAGGAATGTTAGGTAGAGGATCACGAATAGGGGTCCATGTTTGTAGAGGTAATTGGAGTACTCAGGATGAAATATTACTCCGTGGCCCATATTATCCATTAATTCCATATTTTAAGAATGTTAATGTAGACCAGCTTGCATTGGAATACGCTACTCCGCGAGCCGGAGAATTAGATGCAATTCGAGAATTCGGAGGAAAAGAAATTGGATTTGGGATTGTGAATCCAAGAACGGAGACGGTCGAAGCAGCGGAGCAAATTGTTGCACGCGTTCAAGAGATTCGAAAATATTTACCAGATGAAAAGATTTTTTTAAATCCTGATTGCGGGTTTGGAACGTTTGCTCAACGACCGATGAATAGTGACCAAATCGCTTTTGAAAAGCTTAAGGTAATGGCCGAAGCAGCTAGAAAGCTTAGAGAAATGGTGTAAGCCGTTATCCACAATTTGAAATAAATCAAAAATAAACAAGCCTGTCTGATCAAGGAAATTATCATACAGGCTTGTTTATTTTTTAGAGTAGACGTGAGGTAAGTTGTTCCTTTACATGATTCATATCCCGAATAAATTACCTTATATTGTGAAAAATAATTTAAGATTCATGATCGTAGCAGCAGAGTTATAAGAGTCGGAAATGCTGATAAATCAACTTTCCAACACGAACAACTTGTTAATGTTCAGAAAATTGTCATAAACTTTTTTCAGAATCATATAGAATCCATTGTAAAATTAGGTGAAAATATACCTCTTTGGGAATGGGGTCCAATAATGGAAGGATTACTATGTAGTTCTAAACATGAACTAATAAACAAAATAGAATACCTTAAAAATAATATGGTTGATACAGCAATGAAAATGGGCTTAAATAATGATAAAACAATAAAAATTAGCCAAGAACTCGATCATTTAATATTTCAATACCAAAGCCTTACTAGATAACTGAATTTTTTTCAGAATAATGGAGTTGAATTGTATGAGCAAAGCGAAGAGTAAAAGTGGAACGGGCAGGGGTACAGGAAAAAAAGGGTGGAATCGTTGGCAAGCTAGCCAAAACAGAGCCAAGAGTGCCAAACCCTATGTAAGCAAAGGTGTTAAAAATCGTAAAGACGAAGAGTAACGAATACGAAAAACCTCCTGAATTTTAATAAGAGACATAATGAGGTGTGAAAGTGGATAAGGCCTTTATTTTTGACATGGACGGAGTCATCATTGATAGTGAACCAATGCATGATATGGTTGACATGGAAGTAGCAGCAGGATTTAACATCCGCTTGGATCGGGATCGTTTACAAAAATATGTTGGCATGCGGGCTCGGGACGTTTGGAATTCCGTTATTAAAGAAGACCAATTGTCGCTAACTGCAGACCAGCTATTATTGATTGCTGATGAAAAGAAAGTAAAGTTTATTGAAGTAAGTGACCTCGCGCCTATTGACGGTATAAGAGAACTGTTAAAACGATTAAAACAATTAAACTATAAAATCGCGCTTGCATCCTCCTCACCAATAGAGTTAATTGACGCAGTCTTACATAAGTTTGAAATTGAGTCTTTTTTTGATTATAAAGTCAGCGGGGATGAGGTTCAAAACGGAAAACCCGCACCAGACATATACCTTGAAACAGCACGCAGAATGAATGTGAATCCGGATGACTGTATCGTTCTTGAGGATTCAAGGAACGGCATCGACGCTGGGAATGCTGCAGGAATGAAGACGATCGGCTTTGCTAATCCGGGATCTGGAAATCAAGACCTTTCAAAGGCAAACCACGTTGTTGATTCGATTGAAGGAGTTTTAGAGTTTATTTAGTTTGACTACTGGGTCCGAAAATTTATGGCGGAAAATTGGCATCGGCAAATAAGAGACCAATTTCCGCAAATAAAAGCTACAAATGTGCAAATAAGATGCCCGCCAAATGACCCAAATACCCGATAATTTGTAAAATAACGGAACTAGTGTCCTCTAAAGAATTGTGCGGACATAGGATCCGTTATTTTCGTTAAAAACACTAGTTTTATCATTTAAGCGGACACCAGAGCCCTTATTGGATCAATATTCATGGGATTTCACCTGAAAATAACCGAATAGCGGAACTTATGTCCGCCAAATTACCTAAATACCCGTTTATGAGTGAAATAACGGAACCAGTGTCCTCTAAAGAATTGTGCGGACATAAGATCCGTTATTTGCACCGAAAACCCTAGTTTTATTATTTTAGCGGACACCAGAGCCCTTATTGGATCAAAATTCATGGAATATCACCTGAAAATAGCCGAATAGCGGATCCTATGTCCGCCAAATTACCAAAATACCCAATAATGAGTGAAATAACGGAACCAGTGTCCTCTAAAGTATTATGCGGACATAGGATCCGTTATTTGCACCGAAAACCCTAGTTTTATTATTTAAGCGGACACCAGAGCCCTTATTGGATCAAAATTCATGGGATTCTCTGTGAAAATAGCCGAATAGCGGATCCTATGTCCGTCAAATGACCTAAATACCCAATAATGAGTGAAATAACGGAACCAGTGTCCTCTAAAGAATTGTGCGGACATAGGATCCGTTATTTGCACCGAAAACCCTAGTTTTATTATTTGAGCGGACACCAGAGCCCTTATTGGATCAAAATTCATGGAATATCACCTGAAAATAGCCGAATAGCGGATCCTATGTCCGCCAAATTACCAAAATACCCAATAATGAGTGAAATAACGGAACCAGTGTCCTCTAAAGAATTGTGCGGACATAGGATCCGTTATTTGCACCGAAAACCCTAGTTTTATTATTTGAGCGGACACCAGAGCCCTTATTGGATCAAAATTCATGGAATATCACCTGAAAATAGCCGAATAGCGGAGCCAATGTCCGCCAAATTACCAAAATACCCAATAATGAGTGAAATAACGGAACCAGTGTCCTCTAAAGAATTGTGCGGACATAGGATCCGTTATTTGCACCGAAAACCCTAGTTTTATCATTTAAGCGGACACCAGAGCCCTTATTGGATCAAAATTCATGGAATTTCAACTGAAAATAGCCGAATAGCGGAACTTATGTCCTCCAAATTACCTAAATACCCAATTATGAGTGAAATAACGGAACCAGTGTCCTCTAAAGAATTGTGCGGACATAGGATCCGTTATTTTCGTTAGACTCATTTTTGCTCCCATAAATAACGTAAAATTATTTTTCTAAACGGACAAGTATATCCTAATGATATTGTTTTTAAATTGAGCATAATATGATAAAGCTGTATTTTTTCTATTAAACCAGAAGGCTAGCAATATCTTAGCCTTTATAATCAATAGAGTACCCGACTACAATCAAGCACCTGCTTATCCTTGGTTTAATAACGATGAAAGGGTGAGGGGATTGAGCAAATCCAGGTTGGTAAACTATCTGTTGTTTGGTGTTCTGGGATTAGTTCTTATTTGGATAATCGTTTTAGGGTCGAAAGAAAACAATTCAACAACGGGTCATATTTCCGCGAAGCAGCTTAACTCAGAAAAGGTATCAAAAAATAAAGTCACAACCGCTGAATTTAAGGGAAATATTTATCGGGATCTTGAAACCCATTATTACGTATTTTCCACAACGAAGAAAGGAAAGATTGATGTCACCTGGGGACCGGACACGACGGGATCTGACTTTCTAATTGCCAATAAAGACTGGAGTGGAATGTACTACAATGGAGATGTGCTGCCGGCAGGGGATTATATGTTCGTAGTAACCTCAAATCCTGCCGAGACTCCGGACGATCCAGCGCTTCTTCGATATCATTTTACCATTAATGGTCTTACCTTTAAGGAGGCGCCAGATCCTACACTTCCTCAATTAGAGATTGAAAGTCCACAGGAACTCGTGACAAGACTTCCAGCAGGAGAACAAGTGGTTACCTTTAAGGGGAGCTCTGACGGGGTGGAACTCACTTTAGGGACCTTTGGTTTTGAAAATGAGGTAGTTGAACCTTTAACCAGCCCGTTTGAAAAGACAATCACCTTTAATGAAGCGAGTCCTTACAGCAGTTCCTATCGTATTTCGGCAACAAACCAATCGGGGAATATGGTCAATCGATACTTTGAGTTCATTTATGAAGGTGGAGTAATGGAGTAACGCGGAAGAATAAATAAAAAGAAGCCCCCTTGCCTACTTTTAATAGTGCAAGGGGTTTTCATTTTACACTGGCGATTGGAAAGCCAGTTAGACCCAAACCAAATTATTAAGAAATTCTTAAGAATTATCATAAATGAATGTTAAGATTTCTTGATTACATTTATGATAGTAAATGATGCAGAGAGAAAGCAGGGTGAACATGAATCAATATAATGTCCTAGTTGTAGATGATGAAAAAGAAATACGCGATGCAATCGAAATCTATTTAAAAAACGAAGAAATATCCGTTTTAAAGGCTAGTGATGGTATCGAGGCGTTAGAAATATTAAATGAACATCAGATCCACCTTATTATTTTAGATATTATGATGCCAAGGCTTGATGGCATTTCGGCAACCTATAAAATTCGTGAACAGAAAAACATCCCGATCATCATTTTGAGTGCCAAAAGTGAGGATACTGATAAAATTTTGGGTCTTCAGGTTGGTGCGGATGACTATGTGACAAAACCGTTTAATCCAATGGAACTGGTTGCTCGGGTGAAATCCCAGCTGCGTAGATACGTTATGTTCGGTACATATGAAGGAATAAAAAGGGTAATAGATTTAAGGGGGCTGACCTTAGATACAGAAGCTAAAGAAGTGGCGGTCCATGGAGAGCCAATCAAGCTAACGCCAATTGAATATAAAATTGTAGAATTGCTGATGACTAATGCGGGCAGAGTTTTTTCTATTGATGAAATCTATGAACGGGTTTGGAAGGAGCCATGCTATAACGCCGAGAATACGGTAGCGGTTCACATCCGGAAAATTCGCGAAAAAATTGAAATCGATGCGAAGAATCCTCGATATTTAAAGGTGGTGTGGGGCATTGGCTACAAAATGGAGAAGTAGAATCAAGCTTGCCGTCTGGGCCTTCCTGTTTACGATTGGTTTAAGCGGTCTATTGTCGATTATGACCATTAGTGAACAGTACTTTTATCAGGATTATTTTCAAACTCCGGAATTTCAAGCGAAACTAGAGCTATTTGCTTCAAATTTAAGCAAGTATGAATTAATCGATACAACTGAGAAAGACGCGAAAAACTCAATTGTTGTTACGAATGAAGAAATAGAGGAGCACCGTTACCGTTACGGGAATTTAAATGACCAAGTTTCAAATATTAAGGTTCAATATGAATCGAAAATCGAAGAAGCAGTTGCATCCAATAATGAAGGGGTAGCCAATACGTACAGGGCGGAAAGAGACGCCAAAATCGCGGATATTACCAAGAATTTTGAAAGCGACGAGCATGTCAGAAATAAAATCGTTAAAGAAAAAGAACAAGTAATTGAGGATTTTTTTAAGAAAAGAGAACGGGTAAGGTCTTTATTTTTACGAGACGAAAAAGTGTATAAGTACTATTTAAAGGATACAACTACTGGAAAAGTGTATACCAATCTAAAGAAATCTGAACAAGATTCAGTTAATGATTATATGAATAAAAAGAATATGTATTATGTAACCAACTATACCTTTTCAAGGGATTATCTTATTGAAAATCATTTATCAGGCTATCAAGACATAGCGATGACGTTACTGCCAGAAAAAACCGGGAACTTTGAAGGTCAAATAGGTTTGCCTAAAAATGTTTCATCGTCTAGTTTAGTGATGAAAGAGTATCAAAAATATAAAAAAATACAAATCGTGATGATATTGTTTACAATCGTCAGTATTACCTCGCTTATTGGCTCGTTAGTGTATGTAAAAAAATCAAGGATTCTTCCTGAAGAAATCAGTACATGGCAGCCATATTATAACAGGCTCCCGATAGACGTGAGGGTGTTGTTACTTGGTTTTTCCTTGTTCTCGGCTGTTCTTTACTTGTTCATGGCGAACGATCAATTCTATTTTATTTTGGAGAATCCGGTTCGGAGTGGAATGGAGCTGGTTACGGATCTTGTAATTTCTTCAATTTTTTGGATACTTGCCTTTATTCAGGGGAAGTTCTTGTTCCCGGTATTTAAAGATTGGCACAGGGTAGAAGTAGAATATAAGCTGAGCCTCCTTTCAAGAGCCTGGAACAGTGTTCAGGATGCATTTCTTATCCAGAAAATAGGAGTTCAATTTGTGATTTTGTATGGATTAGTATTTTCGTTTAGCTTTTTCTTAGCTGCACTAACAGGAGCATGGGGATTGCTGCCGCTCCATTATTTCTTGCTTCAACTTGCGTTTGTTGGTCTCCCTATCTTTGTGATCCACCTGAAAAGAACAGGATATTTTAACAAAATCGTTCTGAAAACGAGCGAAATAGCCAGCGGGAAGCTTGGTCCTGACCTGCCGGTAAAGGGGAAGTCGACATATGCAACACTCGCAGCCAATATCAACCGTTTAAAGCAGGGGGTTAAAACGTCACAGAACGAACAAGCAAAGAGTGAGCGGTTGAAGACAGAGCTGATAACCAATGTTAGCCATGACCTGCGCACGCCGCTAACTTCGATCATTAATTATACTGAACTACTTAAGAATGGGGAGCTAACCCCAGAAGATCGAGCGGCTTATCTTGAAGTGATTGATCGGAAATCAAAGCGCTTAAAGGTGTTAATTGATGATTTGTTTGAGGTTTCAAAAATGGCGAGCGGAAATATGGAATTGTCATTGGAAAAAGTCGATATAGTCCAGCTGTTGCAGCAGACGTTAGCGGAATTTGATGAAGCGATTAACCATTCTACTTTGCAATTCCGAGTGACACACAGTGAGAAACCGATCTATGCGGTAGTGGATGGTCAAAAGCTATGGCGCGTATTTGATAATTTAATTGGAAATATTCTTAAATATTCCTTGGAATATACCCGCGTTTTCATTACTGTTTCCAAAAAGAATGACAAAGTGGAAATTACCTTTAAAAACATTTCGAGGTTTGAGCTTGGTGAAAATAGTGATGAGCTTTTTGAACGGTTCAAACGAGGAGATACATCACGGCATACGGAGGGATCTGGTCTTGGTTTAGCGATTGCTAAATCAATCGTTGATCTTCATGACGGAAGTCTTGATATTGAGATCGATGGAGATTTGTTTAAGGTTCGTATTTCTTTGAACTTAGTTGAATAAATACTTTTTGTTTGGAGGCAGCCCCAAGTGTTATGTATCATTTAGGGGCTGTCTTTTATTGTTAATATTCTATTTCATCATAATCCTTGGGCTGCGGTACAGGTTGTCCTGTTTTTTCATTATAGGAGATATTTTCAATCGGTCCCCATTCATCCGTAAATGGCTGGTTTTTGTTGGGTTCATTTTTAGGTTCCTTTTTCATTTCAGCACCCCCTTTTGGAAAAAGTGTACTTGGTTAGTATGTACCATTTTTGCTTGCACACACCATTTATAAAATGCAAGATTCATTTAATAGGAAAGGACTATTCTCGGCAGTCCTATAATAGAATAGGCAAGTGGTTTAAATAAAAATAGTGCGTTGATTCGCACTATGTTAACTTCGTTATTTCATGATCTGTAACCAATAATACAGATCTAAGGGTATCTTCTTTCATAATTTCATATCGTCCGTTTTGATAATCAAAAATAATTTTATAAACGTTTCCAGAGTAAAGAACTTTGTCATTAATCGCCATTTTTCCTCCTCCTTTGACTTAATTTTACAATAGGATTGTTAAATAAATTTTAAGGAGAAGTTGATTATTGTAAATTTTAAAAAATGGGGCTGTTGATTTCCGCTCCAGGTGCTCCCTTTCCGCGGGGGAGTCCGGGAGCCTCCTCGGCGCCATAGCGCCTGTGGGGTCTCCCAAGACACCTTCTCCCGCAGGAGTCTCGCACCTTCCTCTCCAATCAACAGAGTTTTCAAAAATCAACATTGTTCTTTAACACAGCCCAAAAATAAAATCCGCCCTCAAATATTTCATATTCAATACTTGACTTCTGCCTCATTTCCAAAGATGATTGTGTTTATGAAAGGGTGAAGTATAAATGGAAATGTCTCAAAATCAAGGATCTCCACAGAATTCAGGGCAACCTTCAGGCAGTATTTTTGCCAATAAAATCGTCCTTGCAATTATGACCTCCAACTTTTTATTGCAGTTGGGGATTTGGGTAAGGAATTTTGCTATTCTTTTGTATATCACGGATATAACGAACAATGATCCCTTATATGTATCATTAATTTCAGTAGCAGAATTTGCACCAATTTTTATTTTTTCATTTATAGGCGGGACTTTTGCTGACAGGTGGAAACCAAAGCTTACGATGGTCTGGTGTGATATTTTGTCCGGGATCTCCGTATTCGCCGTCCTTTTAACGCTCATTTATGGTTCATGGCATGCCATCTTTTTTGCCACTCTGCTTTCAGCGATTTTATCTCAGTTTTCCATGCCTTCTGCAATGCGCTTATTTAAACGGCACGTACCAGGGGAACAGCTTCAGACAGTAATGGCTATGTTCCAATCGTTAATGGCCATCTTTATGGTCATTGGTCCGATGATTGGAACATTTGTGTATCAAAAATATGGTATCAATGTATCGATTGCTGTAATGGGTATCATGTTCTTTCTGTCAGCTTTTGTTTTAACAAAGCTTCCTAAGGATCTTGAAAAGGAAGAGAACGGGGAAAATAACTTTAAGAAGGAGCTTGTTGATGGCTTCCGCTACGTGATGTCAAAAACGGTCCTGAAGGTGATGGGCGGCATGTTTGCTGTTTGCGGTTTAGCGGTTGGTCTGATTCAGCCATTAGGGATTTTTATTGCCATTGAAAACCTTGGTATGACGAAAGAGTTTCTGCAGTGGCTATTAATGGCAAATGGAATAGGCATGCTTGTTGGTGGTGGTTTTGTCATGGCCATCTCGAGAAAAGTCACCCCGCAAAAACTTTTGGCAATCGGGATTCTCGCCAGTATGATTGCCACAATCGGGATAGGGTGGTCTACTAGTGCAGTTATTACGATTCTCTTGCAAGTCTTTAACGGGTTGTTCTTCCCATGTATTCATATTGGAATTAACACATTGATTCTTGGAAATACAGATGAATCCTTTGTTGGGCGTGTGAATGGTGTCCTTAATCCAATGTTTATGGGGATGATGGTGGTTGGAATGTCCCTTTCAGGAGTCTTGAAAACCCCAATGACCTTATTCGGAGTATATTTACTATCAGGTTCTCTCTTTTTGATCGGAATTTTACTATTAATTCCGTTGTTCAAAATGAAGGGCGAAGAGATAAGTGGAAGCCCTGCCTTTGAAACAAGTGAATAACTATTTTTTACTGAGGAGAATACAATGAAAATTATTATTGCTGGCGGTTCGGGTTTTATCGGGCAAAAGTTAACCAATATTCTCCTCGGTGCCGGACATCAAGTTGTTATTTTAACAAGACAAAAGAAGCGCGCTGAGGGGAATCTTTCCTATGTTAGGTGGCTAGTTGAGGGTTCCAATCCAGAACATGAAATCGAAAGTGCAGATGCAGTCATTAATTTAGCAGGTGTTTCCATCAACGATGGACGATGGACGGCGACGCATCAGAAACAAATTTATGAAAGCCGAATGACTGCAACAGAAGAGCTATTAAGAATTGTTACAGCACTCCCAGAAAAGCCTTCTGTCTTCATAAATGCAAGTGCAATCGGAATTTATCCTTCATCTGTAGAAGCTATGTATACAGAAAAGTCATTGGAAAAAGCAAATGATTTTCTTGGCCAAACGGTCACTGATTGGGAACATAAAGCAGCTGGTGTTGAGAAGCTTGGCATCCGGGCTGTTTTTATGAGGTTTGGTGTCGTGTTAGGGAATGAAGGCGGAGCTCTTCCACTCATGGTTCTGCCATACAAATTGTTCGCTGGCGGGACAATTGGGTCTGGTAAACAGTGGGTATCTTGGGTACATGTGAACGATACAGTGAGGGCGATCGTATTTGCGCTTGAAAACGACAAGCTGCAAGGTCCGGTCAATGTAACCGCTCCTACTCCTAAAAGGATGAAGGAGTTTGGTAAGACGATTGGAACTGTATTAAATCGCCCACATTGGTTACCTGTGCCAGGATTTGCGATGAAATGGGCCCTTGGAAAAAAGAGTGCACTCGTTCTCGAAGGACAATATGTCAAACCAGAAGTATTATTGGAAAACGGGTTTGAATTCTTGTTTCCTTCACTCGAATCGGCATTGGCTGATTTGCTTTTATAAATCGGTTGCTTTTAGGATTATCGATGTATGAAAAAATGGCGTTTTAGTTTTTAACGTCATTTTTTTTGTGCAAAGAACTCCAATGCGATGCAGCAATATGGGGAGCGTTTTTTTAATTATTGTGAAATTAAAAATAGTGATAAATTTCATTAAAATTTAAAAATAGTGACATTTGTTATATTTTAATAATAATAAACATGCTATTCTTAGTTCATAAGTGAACAAAGGGGGGACAAAGTACTGATTTACGAGTAAAATTGAAACCGTTTTCACCTTCAGCAAGAAAGATATACTCAAAAAGCATTTGAAGAATTATTTCGACAAAATGGGGGGTACTATCATGGCTGTAAAAGAAAAAACGTTATTAGAAACTCAATCAGTAGAAGAAAAGATTAATATTTTAGTGGAAAATGGTTTAAAAGCGTTAAAAGAATTTAAGAATTTGAATCAAGCGGAAGTTGATGAAATTGTGAAGAAAATGGCAGTTGCAGGATTAGATCAGCATATGCCGCTAGCAAAACTCGCTGTCGAAGAAACAGGCCGGGGGGTCTACGAAGACAAAATCATCAAAAATATTTTTGCAACAGAGTACATATATAACAATATTAAAGACAATAAGACAGTTGGGTATATCCACGAAAATGAACACGAAGGTATGTTTACCATTGCTGAACCTATCGGGGTCATAGCAGGTGTAACTCCAATCACAAATCCTACCTCTACAACGATGTTTAAAGCACTTATTACTGCAAAAACACGAAATCCGATCATTTTTGCTTTTCATCCCTCTGCTCAAAAATGCAGCAGTGAGGCCGCTAGAATTTTACGTGACGCCGCGGTTTCTGCTGGAGCACCTGAACATTGCATTCAATGGATTGAAACACCATCCTTGGAAGCTACGAAACTGTTAATGAACCATCCGAAAATATCACTCATTTTAGCAACCGGGGGCTCCGGAATGGTTAAATCAGCATATAGCTCTGGGAAACCAGCACTTGGTGTAGGCCCAGGTAACGTTCCATGCTATATAGAAAAAACCGCAAATATTAAGCGTGCGGTAAATGATTTAATTTTATCCAAAACCTTCGACAATGGTATGATTTGTGCTTCTGAGCAGGCGGTGATTATCGATAAGGAAATCTATGCCGAAGTGAAAAAAGAAATGGCGGCAAACGACTGTTACTTTTTAAATGAAGAAGAAAAGAAAAAGATTGAAAAGCTAGTTATTAATGAAAATACATGTGCCGTTAATGCGGAGATTGTTGGTCGACCAGCCCCGGAAATTGCTCGCATCGCAGGGGTCATCGTACCGGAGTCGGTCAAAATTTTGGTGGCTGAATTAAAGGGTGTTGGGCCACAATATCCACTTTCCCGTGAAAAACTAAGTCCAGTTCTAGCTTGCTATAAGGTGAACAGTTTAGAGGAGGGCTTAACAAGATCAGAAGAGATGCTCGCATTCGGCGGTTTAGGGCATTCAGCTGTCCTTCATTCCAACGACGATGATGCTATCAGACAGTTCGGAACAAGAATGCAAGCGGGCCGTATTATCCTTAACGCACCATCCTCACAAGGTGCAATCGGGGACATTTATAATGCATACATTCCATCGTTAACGCTTGGATGTGGTTCTTATGGAGGGAACTCTGTTTCGACAAACGTTGGCACCGTTCATTTGGTTAATACTAAATTGATGGCGAAGAGGAATGTAAATATGCAATGGTTTAAAATTCCGCCTAAAATGTATTTCTACAAACACTCAACGCAATACTTAGCGAAAATGGAAGGGATCTCAAGAGCTCTTATTGTAACGGATCCGGGTATGGTGAAATTAGGATATGTAGAAAAGATTCTTTATTACTTAAGACAGCGTCCGAACCTTGTCGCCGTTGAAGTTTTCTCAGAAGTAGAGCCAGATCCATCTATCGACACAGTCGTAAAAGGTGTTGAGAAGATGACAAACTTCCAGCCAGATGTGATTATTGCACTAGGCGGAGGCTCGGCAATGGATGCAGCGAAAGGAATGCGTTTATTCTATGAATATCCAGACGTTGATTTCTTTGGCATTAAGCAGAAGTTCTTAGATATTCGTAAGCGAGTAGTTAAGTTCCCTGATGTCGGTATCAAAACCAAGTTTGTTGCGATCCCAACGACGTCAGGTACAGGTTCAGAGGTAACCGCATTCTCTGTTATTACAGACAAAAACGCCGGTATGAAGTATCCGCTGGCAGATTATGAGTTAACTCCAGATGTCGCGATTATAGATCCACAATTTGTTATGACAGTGCCGAAGGCGATTACTGCAGACACTGGAATGGACGTATTAACTCATGCAATTGAGGCTTATGTCTCTGTATTTGCAAGTGATTACACGGACGGATTAGCGATGAAGGCAATCCAGCTCGTGTTTGAATACTTGCCGAAAGCCTACCATAACGGCAGCGATGAATTAGCTCGTGAAAAAATGCATAACGCGTCAACGATTGCGGGGATGGCGTTTACGAATGCATTCTTAGGAATCAATCACAGCTTAGCTCATAAACTTGGCGCCGAATTCCATATTCCACATGGACGTGCGAATACGATCGTATTGCCTCACGTGATCCGCTATAATGCAACGAAGCCAACCAAATTTGTAGGCTTCCCGCGTTATGAAAGATTTATAGCTCACGAACGTTATGCAGAGATTGCTAGAATGCTTGGCTTACCGGCTCGTACAACCGAAGAAGGCGTGGAAAGTCTGATCCAAGCGATTATTAAACTGGCTACAGAACTAGGTATGCCGTTAACTCTTGAAGCAGCCGGTGTTGACAAAGTCGAGTTTGAGAAGAAGGTCGATTGGCTCGCGGAGCGCGCGTTTAGTGATCAATGTACGACAGCAAATCCGCGATATCCGCTCATTTCTGAGCTTGCGGAAATATATCGCAAGGCCTATTAGTAGGGGAGTTTGAATTTTTTACCACAGCCTGATTTTTGGGCTGTGGTTTTTTCATTTTGAAATGTTTGTGTGGGTGGGTGTTTTTCCAGGATTTGTCGATTTATTGATATATTGATTTTTTTACAGATATATTGGTGATTTTTCTTGATATATTTCATTTTTTACAGATAAACAGCCATTTTTTCTTGATATATTAGGATTTTTACAGATAAGCCGGATAAGAGACCAAAGTTTCTAATTCTAAAAACAGAATTTGGTGCATAACAGCTTTATTTTAAGGTAATACGAATAGTAACAACTTGGAAGGAATGACTTCTGTGCCTGAATTACCCGAAATGGAGACGTACCGAACGCTCCTAAGTAATAGCCCGATTAAAAGAGATGAAATTTCCTCAAGAAAGGCATTTTATTGTGTAAATTGCCAGCATTAATTGGCATGTAATACCAAGCTAGGCGCGTGCCGTTATTTAGAAGGACATAGAGGCCCTTATTTTGATAAAATAACCTCTATTTTAGACTTAAGCGGACACAGGATCCCCTATTTGTATAAAAACCACAAAATAATGCCAGTAAATAATCAAATAGCGAATCTCTTGTCCGTTTAGCATCTAAAAACAGCCCTTTTTGTGAAAATAGCGGAACACATGTCCGCCACAATATAATACATTCAAAAGTTTACTGGCCTTAAAGCACCAAAACATATTGAACTAAATTGACCGTAATCGGCGTTATGGCATAAATCCGATATCCGATACTCAGTAATTGTGATAATGTTTCTGCACAATTTGGATGTGTAGGTTCAATGGGAGCATGAAGACTTTTATATAAATTAATAAACTCATTATTTGCTGAACAATGAATGATGACAACATGTTTTCCAGCCCAAGCCTGGCCAATTAATGGCTGCGGCTGAGTTCTTATCAAATTTTTCATGTTTCGCACCCTTTATTATTATTAAGATACTATATGCTAAAAAATAATATCTTGTGTTGTTGTGCACTATGACTTCAAGCTGAATGATGCCGAGAGGTAAAATAATCGGAAATACTTGGGGCATATTACAAAGGACATGAACGAGGTTAGAAATTTTTTTAAATGAGGTGGAAAAATGAAAGAAATTCATCAAAAAAAGTATTGTCCGCATTGCAGAAAAGACACGGACCATAAAGTCAGTGAGGGAGCATTGGATATCGAATCAATTTGCATGGTCTGTAAAAATAAACAAGAAATTATAAAGACATTTTTTTGAAATCCCCTCTGGATCGGTTTTAATGGTTGCACTGCTAACATATGAATCTGTATAAACATTCCAAATCTATGTGGATATTTGGGAGGGAGTAAATTGAAAACCATTGAAAGGATGATTGATCATTTAAATTGGGCAAACAAACATATCCTTGAGGCCATTCAAAATGTAAAAGGTGAAGACAAAGAGGTGAGACGATTATATTCCCATATTCTTCTTGCCGAATTAGTATGGTACAAAAGATTAAAAGGGAAGGATAGTTCAAACGTGCCGATCTGGGCTGTGTTTAGTATCGAAAAATGCACCGAGCTGGCTGAAAAAAATCAAAAAAACTATTCAGGATATATTAACAGTCTATCCGATCTCGATTTGGATCAAGTGGTTTCGTACAAAAATAGTAAAGGAATTGAGTTTGAAAATTCGGTAAGAGATATCTTAACTCATGTAGCCTTGCACGGGCAGTATCATCGTGGTCAAATTAATTTGAAACTGCGAGCAAACGGAGTCGAACCCGCTATTCTGGACTACATCATATTTATGAGGTAGTCTTTTCAATTCGAATCACACGACCACTAAAGGTTTCTTTCCAATACCCTTGTGTCATATCTACAATGGCAACACCTGTGGAGCTTTGGGACCCAATGAATTTCCCGTCTCCAAGAAAGATGCCAACATGTCCATCATTTTTATACGTGTTAAAGAAAACAAGGTCCCCTGGTGCCATTTCGTTAACTGAAATTTGAGTTCCGGAAGTCTTGAGCGTATCTGTTGTATTACCAACCTCAATACTAGCTTGAGCAAATACCCAATGAACAAAAGCCGAACAATCAAATCTCCCGTTAGCAATATCTATTTCATTTCTACCACCGCCAAACACATAGGTCGAATGGCCAATATATTTGTTACCGGCAGAAATAATTGTTTGAATATACTCTTTTTCAATTATTGGAATGCTCGCAGAAAGAGCAGTATCAAGCCTTTTCCTAAGTTCCTTTAAGTTTTGTATCTCATTTTTTAATTGCTGTACTTCATGATTTGCATCTGTATTTTTTAAGTCATTTTGATCAATCGTAAAATTTTCTTGAACTTTAGCATGTCCTTTAAGAATGTTAAAATTAAATCCAATTGTAACGAGGATGATCATACCTAACATATAAATGACTTTTTTAGTCAAAACACCACTTCCTCTTAAATAATTATCATCAATTTGGTACTCGTATTCTAAATATTATTTTTTTAAAATTCAAAATACTTTTATCTGATTATGGATTATAGCAAATTTTTATGTCAACATTGTAATAATAGTTTTACGTTTTTATTTCAGAATATTACAAAAATAAAAGGAAGGTTGATTAAACCTTCCTAAAATCGTACTTCTTATTGATTTTTTTATGACCGTTGGATGGAGGAAGTGGAGAAGTTTTTGATCATTTTTTGTAAATTTCGGTGTGATTCTCTTAGTTTAATGGTTTCATCAATGATTTTTTGAAATCCTTCTAAATCACGATCGGAAGCATTTAATAATGTGTTAGGGATACCTTCGACGATTTGTTGCAGGGTTAAATCCAAGGCCACGGTTATAACCACCTTTCAACTTATTCGTTAGACATCGATTACGTCCTCTTTAATATTTTTGTGAATCTCCTGGTTTTTCCTGCCTTGAACGTAAAAAACTTCTCAACATAAATCTCCAAACGTGCAATCGAAGTACTCGAATATTCTTGTTTCACTATTCTTGTTTCACAAAAGTAACGATAAAAAGGGAGTGGTATAATACATTATTGAATGTTTAATTAATATGGATAAGGGAAGGAGGGCATTATAATGAATTGTCCTTTTTGTAGTAAAGAATTAACGATAATTAAAGAAAATGAATCTGCTTTTGCGATATTTGATAAATATCCTGTTAATAAAGGTCACATATTGATTATTACGAAAAAACATATAAGAGATTATTTCGAAACCAATAGTGAGGAGAAGAAGGCAATAAGTGATTTATTGGATGAATGTAAAAGCTTGTTAAACGATGCCTATTCTCCTGATGGATTTAATATTGGGATTAACTGCGGGGAAGCCGCCGGGCAAACCATTTTTCATCTCCATGTTCATCTTATTCCTCGTTTTAAAGGCGATATGGATGATCCAAGTGGGGGAGTGCGGGGCGTGATTCCGGAAAGAAGAAAATATTAGTGGACAAATTTTACTACATAAAAAAGAGGACTCACGTAAGTCCTCTTACATTTTGCTTATTTCATTTTCAGTAACTAGCAACACTTTTCTAGGCATATTTTCACTCATAATTTCATATTGGCCGTTTTTGTAATCAAAATAAACCTTAAATACTTCACCAGAAAAAAGAACTTTGTCATTTACACTCATTTTTAAACTCCTCCGAATTCCTCTAAGTTAGTTATACTTTAACTAAAATTCTGACAAAGTGATAATAGTTTGTGAGGTTTTCTGACAGGGTTTTTAAATTTTTTTGCATTTTTTCTACAAGATTTTCATAATTACTCGTATTCCTATGTTAGGTAATGGAACATTACTTTAGATATTAGCAGCGCGCTTGCAGCCAATGGTCCTTGTGAAATAAATCCTACCAACAAAAATATCCAAAACCTTTTTATAGTTAAAAGTTCCTCTTTTAACAGAAACTTTAGACTTACGAAAGAGTAAGGGAAGATAATGATAACGGATGTAAAAACTCCAGGAACATAGCTTTGAAAGAAAATGAATTGGAATACATGTCCGATACCGTTCGCTAATAATATACCTGGAACTAAAAATGAGAAGAAAGTAATAGGTCTCATTCCAAGAAATGGACGCTGTTTTGCGGATTGAAAACAACCAAAGAAGGCGATTAACCATAGCATGATAAAGGCAACAGTAAATTCAATAGCGGTAATTTTAATCGGAATGACATCAGAATGAACACTAAGGAATTTTTCTATTGTTACTATTTCCTCTATATCATGGATTAAAAAAAGGACTGGGAACAGCCAAATGAAACGATTCAGTTTTAAATGTTGGTCATCAATGGAGGACATTTTGCTTCACCTACTATATTTATTAATTATTAATTCGATAGTTTTTATCGCTTATCCTTTCTATGCTGATTATTTATTAGAATGTCTGATAAATTTTGGTCGAACTATTTTATAAACGATAATATTATTATGTCAACTTAAGGATGTAAATTTAAAGAGTTAAAAAATCAAGGTGTTCGTATTGGAATTTAAAAAAAGACTGCCGGTCAGTGGATTGCACCGTTGGGCAGCCTAATTTCTTTTATTAATAAAGAAATATTATATAATTTTTATATAATAGGTTCTTGTCCGTGGGCCATCAAACTCACAGAAATAGATTCCTTGCCATGTTCCAAGGAGCAAACGACCGTTTTCAACGATTATGTATTGAGATGATCCTACCGTGCTCGCTTTCATATGGGCTGCTGTGTTTCCTTCCATATGGCGATCAAGCTCATGATGCCAAGGGTAAACTTCGTCAAAGCGGCGCAGCATATCCCGTTTCACATCGGGATCGGCATTTTCATTGATGGTAATACCAGCCGTAGTGTGGGGGCAATACACGATAACAGATCCGTCTTTGATATTATTTTCTCGTACGAATTCTGCTACTTGGTTTGTAATCTCGACCATTTGATCTCGGTTGCTGGTTCTTATAGAGAATTTCTTTAACATTCTTATCATCCTTTCTAGTTTGTTTAGTTATTGATATCGATAACTTTAAATAGGTTCGTTGTGCCTCTTTAGTTTATCATCCATCCCTTTTTTCCATTAA
The DNA here is from genome assembly GCF_051233475.1 of Neobacillus terrisolis. Taxonomy (NCBI): domain Bacteria; kingdom Bacillati; phylum Bacillota; class Bacilli; order Caryophanales; family Bacillaceae; genus Neobacillus; species Neobacillus terrisolis. Next base: position 23,895 of record NZ_JBKFGH010000038.1, read on the forward strand.
CAGACAGTACTTTAAATAATAGAAAAGAAGCAAACAAAGCCACGACTCCATTTAAATAGAATGAGATTTCTGGACCAAAACTTTGCCATATCCAGCCCGTGAGCAAAGATGCAGGAAATAGGCCGATCCCGGTTATCATAGCATAGAATCCAAGTGCCGTTCCTTTCTGTTCTTCTTCAGAAAGGTCAGTAACCAAAGCCTTTTCCACCCCTTTTGTAAAGGCTGAATATAAACCATAAAGCGTAAACAGAACAATAAGACCTAGGACTGAATGGACTCGCCCAAACCCAAAATAGACCAAACCATAAAGGGCATATCCAGCAGTAAGGATATCCCTTCGCCCAAAACGATCTGAAAACACACCTGAAATATAAGAGAACGTCGACGCAGTAAGATGAAACAGGAGATACAATAATAAGACGTTTTCGGCGGAAACTCCTAGATCGGCTGCTCTTAGTAGAAGAAAAGAATTAGAAGAATTAACTATTGTAAAAAGAAGCACAATAAGCAGAAATGTTTTAACATTAGGATTAAGGAGCTTCCAGTTTAATTTTTGTTTCGGTAGTCTAGCATTCTTTATTTGTATAACCTTTTTTTCCTTTACTCCCATTAACATTAGCCAGCCTATCATGACAGGGATTAAAGAAAATAGAAAAACATCTTGATAGTTTTGATTACCCGCTAATTTTAAAATGAAATAGGCAGCGCCAATTCCTAGTGAGGCGCCAAGCATGTCCATCATTTGATGGAGGCCGAACATTTTTCCTTGGTGATCCTTGCCGCCAGAATCGGAAATAAGGGCATCTCTGGGAGCGGTTCGAATCCCTTTGCCAGTTCGATCGATTAGTTTCCATAAAAAAACGCAAAGCCAGGAACTAGAAAAGATCAAGCATATTCTTCCTGCTCCAGATAATCCATAACCAAAAACAGCCAGGCCTTTTCGATTTTTTCGACGATCAGAATGGCGCCCTGAATAAAATTTCAGCAAGCTTGCCAGGCTTTCAGAAAGTCCATCAATTATCCCAATGATCATCGGACCTGATGAAGCAAGAATAATCGGGATTAATGGGGTCACCATATAGGTCCCCATATCAGTGAAAAAACTAACCAAGCCCAATATCCAGACATTCATGTTTTTCATTCGAATTCATCTCCTAGAAACACTAGACATCCTTAATTTAAAGAGGAAAAATGACAATGACACAACCTAATGGAGTGGCTACTGAAAGTTTTTTGCTTACTGCAACTTTATTTTAACAAGACAAAAAAAGATATACAGCGAAAAGCTCCATTTATTTCTTCTTCCCATAAACTATTGAAGTAGAATGGAAGTGTAATTGAGTATGAAAATCATTATCAATAATAATTATTAATTTAAAACAATTATTGTTTATTTTGTGTCAGTTGTATGTTATTATGTTTATACTTAATAGAAAAATATTTAATTTGTTTGATTTTATTGGTGAATTAAAATGCGTTCAAGATAAGAAGTTGATTTATATTCTCAATTAGATGATAAACAAATGAGAATTATTGTCGGTTTTAGTGGAAAAATAGGAGGTAATCGCATGCTTGCTGAAATAAAATCTTTAAAGGAACCCGTCCAAATTGAAGCATCGTTTTTTGAAAGAGTAAAACCCCATCTTGAATTAGTCGCCGCTTTATTTAGTGGATTGTTAATCTTTATCGGATGGCTGCTCACAAAATATGAGTGGCATACTGCATCGATTATGATCTATTTAGCAGCATATATTATTGGCGGTTTTTCTAAAGCAAAAGAGGGTATTGAAGATACGATTGCTAATAAAGAATTAAATGTTGAAATGTTAATGATTCTTGCCGCAATTGGTTCTGCGATTATCGGTTACTGGACTGAAGGAGCAATTTTAATCTTTATTTTTGCTTTAAGTGGGGCTTTAGAAACATATACGATGAATAAAAGTCATAAGGAAATCTCAGCGTTAATGGATTTGCAACCCGAAGAGGCTGTGCTGGTTCAAAACGGGATCGAGAAAAAAGTATCGGTTGCTGAACTGAGCGTTGGCGACGTGATATTAATTAAACCAGGTGAAAGAGTGCCTTCAGACGGAAAAATTATCGAAGGCCAAACGAATTTAGATGAAGCAGCTATTACAGGGGAATCAATGCCTGTAAGTAAGACATTGAATGATGAAGTTTTTGCAGGTACAGTAAATCTTCGTGGCACTATTTTAGTAGAGATGACAAAACCGAACAGCGAAACGTTATTTAATAAAATTATTACTCTTGTGCAAACGGCACAGAGTGAGAAATCCCCTTCACAGCAATTTATCGAGCAATTTGAAGGTCGGTATGTAAAATCGGTTCTGATTATCGTTGGGCTAATGCTGTTTATTCCTCATTTTGCACTTGGCTGGAGCTGGACAGAAACGTTTTATCGGGCAATGATTTTACTTGTGGTTGCCTCTCCATGTGCACTTGTTGCATCGATCATGCCTGCTACATTAGCGGCTATTTCCAATGGAGCAAGACATGGAATATTGTTCAAGGGTGGCGTACATCTTGAAAATTTAGGCAATTTACAGGCAATCGCTTTAGATAAAACAGGGACGTTAACAAAGGGGAAACCTGAGGTAAGCGACGTGATTGTACGGGACGATTTAACAGAGGAAGAACTGTTACAATATGTGGCATCAATTGAAAATTATTCGAATCATCCACTTGCTACTGCAATCGTCCGTTTTGCTACTCCAAAAATTAAAGAATTAATCAAGCCTGAAAATATGGAGGATATTGCCGGGTTTGGTGTTCAGGCTACGTTCAATGGTAGTCATTGGAAAGTGGGTAAGGCAAACTTTGTTGGACGAGATGAGGCAGAACAGTTTCAAAATGGAATTGCGCTTAAGCTTGAGGAGCAAGGAAAAACGGTTGTTTTTGCAAGAGATGATAAAGGAATTGCCGGAGTGTTAACGTTAAAGGACAGCGTCCGCGAAGATACGAGCAGAGCAATCCAATTGTTGAAGAACGAAGGTGTTCATACGGTCATGCTGACTGGTGACAGCCAAAAAACGGCTGCTGCTATTGCCGCCGAGAGCGGAATTGACACCTTTATTGCTGAATGTCTTCCAGAAACAAAGGTGGAAGAGATGAAGAAGCTTAAGGAAGGGTACACCACAGTCGCGATGGTCGGAGACGGAATCAATGATGCGCCTGCCCTTGCAACGGCAACGGTGGGAATTGCGATGGGAGAAGGAACAGATGTAGCTCTCGAAACTGCGGATGTTGTCCTAATGAAAAATGATTTGCCAAAAATCGCTGAAGCGGTAAAGCTATCGAAAAAAATGAACCGGATTATCAAACAAAACGTTGTAATTTCTATCACAGTCATCATGATCTTGATTGCTTCAAACTTTCTACAGTTCCTTGCCTTACCTATTGGAGTTCTCGGTCATGAGGGAAGTACAATACTTGTAATCTTAAATGGCTTGCGCTTATTACGATCATAAATAGTAAAACGACAGCAGAAGTGCTGTCGTTTTATTATTATCTAGGATATATTAAGCTTTTATTTTGACCTAGCCATTCAAAAAGGTTCTTATTGCTGTATGTTTATCATCCACCGAAAAATAAATCAATTATATTGGAGCCAGTTGAGGTTTTTTTATTATAGAATTCAGAATATCCACAGTTCTTGCAGTAAACGACTGTAAAAGTGTTGTGCTGAAGATCAAACACTTTAGATAACCCTGTCCCTGTCATGGCGACATCTTTCGTTCCGGTTTCCCTGCAACCACATTTAATACAACCTTTTTCACTCATCTTTACACTCCCTTTATAAAAGCTTTCCTTTTATTATCTACGAAATGTACGGTAAAAAGTTTCTATTAAATGGAATTTTCTTTGTCTATATTAAAAACGTCCTCTCGGCGTGCTCTATTCACTGCGATCAGACTTAAAATTCCATAATATAACCCCTCGTTCATTTCACATTCTGGATCTTCCAATATATCATTAATTAGCATGTATCGCTCCAGAATTTCCATATATATTGTCTTTGCCTGGTCATTAGAAGCTTTAAGCATAGATTTATGGCATTCCTCAATTTGCTTCTTTATTCTTTGGTTTAATATTTTTTCCATCGCGAACACCTCATCTCTAGTATCGGTTTTTATAGAAAAATTAAACCAAGTTCCCTGTTCACGATATCGCCATGTGTACATTGTGTGAATTGTATGGTGGGTATGAAATGTATGATTTATCCTACGTGTAGGAGGCGATTGAAAATGATGAATCATGGTAAAATTTTTGGAACAACTAGTGTTGGAGAAAGAGGACAAGTTGTTATTCCTGCAGAAGCTCGGGAAGAACTCGGTATTCAGCCTGGCGAAAAATTTGTGGTTTTTGGTGATGCAAGGAAGGGTACAGTCATTTTAGTAAAATCTGAAATCATGAATAAGTTTGCGAATTTCTTTTTCAATAAATCAAAACGTTTTGAAAAAATAGCCCAAGAGATTTTTGATAAAACGGAAGACAAAACGGATGAAGATGAAGAGTAATGAGCAATAGTGGAAAAGGAGAACCGTTATGCGTGAAATCGCTCGCTTAATTCGCAACAAGAGATTTCGCAAAACGAGCCTAATGTTTTTTGGGTTTATGGCCCAGTTTTGGTGGCTTGGGAAAATAAAGAAATTCATGTCTCAAGAAAAGATCGATAGAAAATATCATGAAGTTTATCTCTCTCAAGCTAAAAAGTTTACATCCATGGCACTGGAGATGGGTGGCCTCATTATTAAACTTGGCCAATTTGTCAGCTCACGGGTTGATATTTTACCAAAAGAATATACCGATACATTATCTGAACTTCAGGATTCCGTATCCCCGGAGAAAACAGATGCGATCATTAATAGAATAGAAGAAGAACGCTCACAAGTAATCGGCGATATTTTTGCTACCTTTGAACAAACTCCAGTTGCAGCGGCTTCATTAGGGCAAGTACATAAAGCGACATTGCCAGATGGAAAGACGGTTGCGGTTAAAGTGATGAGACCGGGAATCGAAGCGATCGTTACTCTCGATTTAGCAACATTAAGAGTTTTGATTGCTTTTGCACGGAGATTTACAAAGGTTGGTAAGTTTGTTGATTTAAAGGACGTTTACGAGGAATTTGAAGAAGTCATCACTCAAGAGCTTGATTATCAAAAGGAAGCCAGTCATATTGAAAGGTTTCGGGATAACTTCAAAGACTTTCCGGGAGTTACTGTTCCAGAAGTAGTTTGGGACTACTCATCTAGCAAAATGCTTGTTATGGAATTTATAGATGGGGTTAAAATAAATGAAATCGAAAAGCTGGATGAGGCCGGAATTAACAAAAGTAAATTAGCGAAACTGCTGTATCTTTCTTATTTGCAGCAACTGCTGGAAGATGGATTTTTCCATGCAGATCCCCATCCGGGTAATATATTAATAAAAAAGGATGGAACGATTGCTTATATCGATTTTGGAATGGTAGGAACCATCTCGAATTCGATGAAAGAAAATATGTTCCGCCTCGCAATGGCGGTTTACCTTAAGGACTCAACCGGGCTTGTGGAAGCGCTTGATGGGCTAGGCTTTTTACGAACGCAGGCAGACAAAGCCGCTTTGGGGAAAAATGTTAAAGTCATTCTTGAAAACTTTTCTGGTGATGGGTTTGATTTAAGACAATTAAACAATGAAGATTTTCTTGAAGAACTGCGCGATTTTCTCTATCAACAGCCGTTTCAAATCCCGTCAAGAACCACCTTTTTGGGCAAAGCCATTATCACCGTTTTTAGCATTTGCATGGGATTAGATAGAAAATTTGATTTTATTGCCATGGCTAAGCCGTATGTTGAAGATATGATGAAAAGCGAATCCAGCAATGTCGGCAAGGATACGATCATTGATCAGGTGAAGGAAACATTTTTGAAAGTAGTTCCAGCTTCTAAAAAGATTTTCACCGTAATAGACCAACTTGAATCCGGTGAACTTAGAATAAGACCGTCTGTGGCATTTGAAAATAAAATCATGAGTCAGCAGGATGCGAATAATAAAAAATTGATCTTTGCTATATTTGGTACAGGGCTCTTGCTTGCGGGAACCCAACTGCTTAGCTACCATTTTCATGTGGGAGTAAGCTTCATGGTAGTTGGCTCTGTTATAACGCTAGCTCAAGCGATGAGAAAATCACATACGAAAAGAAGAAGACCGCCAAGAGGACATGGATTCATGAAATCTGCAAAGAGATAGGTTCTTCTTTAAGACTGTCGAGGAAACTCGGCAGTTTTGTTTTTGGCTTCATAAAAAAACGATATGTTAATTTTCCAGTTTTTGTTAAGTTATTGATAAAATCAAATTTTTACAGATATATCGTTCATTTTTCTTGATATATTGAATTTTTTACAGATAAATCCCGATTTTTCTTGATATATTGTTATTTTTACAGATAAACTTCAGAAGCATACCAAAAATGGCCGGATAACTGAATTTTCACCGATACTAAAGTACCGTCTACAATGAGTTAATACCCATTCTTATCTTAAATGAAATAATCTAATTTTTCTTGCTAATTAGTGATTTAAGTAACTGTGCCAATTTGTTATAGATATTAGGATAATAATATAAGCTAAATTTTTTACTATAAATAAAATGTTTAGCTTTCGTTGTTACATTTTACTAACAAAATAGACAAAAAATAGAAATATTTTTGTCACTTCAATGACTTAATTGGGGGTTTTATTCGTTAAGATTTGTTACAAAGTTACTCTTTAAGCTGGGGGGTTAAGAGAGTGGCAGAGCCGGTTTATCTTCAAGAAAAAAGGATTCAAACGGGTTATCATCATCTAAACGAAAAAAGACTAAATGAAGGTAAAATTACAAATCAGCAAAGAAGGCAGTTGCAGCATGAAATAAAGATTTATATGGAGAAATATGCAAAAAGATTGGGAAAAGGTTCTGATTTTACAAAGGTTACCATTTGGGATGACATGTTAATTCTTCGTTGTAAAGGTTTTTTGACAGAGCCTGAAAAGTTTATCGCTTCCTGTGCAAAAGGCGGGAACCTTATCAAGGAATCACGAATGCAAATTGCAAAACAATTTGCGATTGACAGCGTTAAATATTTTGAAGAAAAGTTTGCGGCTAATTGTATTCATCAAACATTCGACGTTGAATCGGAACAGGATTTTTGGATTCATGTTATGGTGTTTGACCAGCAGTTGATCGAGCTAAAATAAATATTTTGGTAGTTTAAGGAGACACCCTAACGGTAGCTCTAAAAAAGACCAATGGTTAATGAAAATGGACAAAGTTTAATGTCCGTTTGAATACCATTGGTCTTTTTGTTTTTATAAAAAATCAATAGGGAGGATGTCTTGGTGAATAGCGTAAAAGTTGGGAAAACGAAAAACTATTTTAGAATATTAAATGATCGTGTAAATAAGGATGAAAGGTGGGATGAAAATGAGAATAAGATTTCTCATTGCGTTGACGATGTTGGTTTTTTTTGCGGCCTCCACATATTGGGCATATGAGTCTTCTCAATTATATGTTTTTCGTGCTACAGTAGCGGGTTCATTAAAGTATGATTTATTGTTTGACACGGTAATGCCGCTGATCTCGGTTGCTGCTCTATTGGGTATATTTCTAGGTTCATTAAACTATTACAAAGATAAATTGGCAATTATCGAAGGAAAAGTTGAACGACATGATGAGTGGATGTTTATCCAGCATTGGTCAACGGCATTGGGGACAGTGGTCTTAATAATAACCGGGTTTCTATTAGGGACTTTATTTATCCCAAGAACGATTCAAACCACTGAAATAATTGGCTTTGCTTTAAATATGCATTATATCGGAATATTATTTTTCTTCTTTGGGATTAGCTACTATGTCACCAAAAGTATGTTTACAGGTGAACTTAAGCACATGATGCCAAAGCGTGGCGATCTAAGGGATATGCTAGGACACTATAAAGCTATGTTTTTTGGAGGAGACGCCCCAAAAGAAGAGAAGTTTTTGGCTGCTGAACGGGTTGTCTTTCCAATGTGGATAGTTGGAGTTGGGGGAATTACGATTACGGGAATCGTGAAAACAATCGCTCATATTTGGTCACTGCCGGGCTCGGTAATGGGAATTATGACATTCCTTCATGGAGTATTCGCACTCTATATGTTGTTTATGTTAATCGCTCATGTTATGGCAGGATCATTATTACCAGCTTCGTGGCCTTTGTTTCGTTCGATGCTAACCGGAAAAGTATCAGAAAAATATGTGAAAAGTCAACATCAAAAATGGTATGAGGAAATACAGGCACAGAAGGTTGAAGCAACTAATGATGAATCACCTCAAGTGGACAAAATTCATGCGGATCAAGACAAGCATGTTTTAAATGGGTGATAACACAATTAGCGGAGGAAATAAAAAGGGGAGCGATAAGATGAGTAAAAAAGAATTTTCTCGCCGTGATTTTTTAAAAATAGGAAGTTCGACTTTAGCTGCATTAGGAGTAGGAACAATAGTTGGCGGATGGTTTGACCTTGGTGATGGCGTCATCGCCCTTGCTGCCTCAGAGGGATATTTGGTGGTTGATACAAAAAAGTGTGCCGGCTGTATGACCTGCATGATGGCCTGTTCTCTTGCGCATGAGGGAAGATCAAACCCGTCTTTATCTCGAATCCAAATTACCCAAAACAATTTTGCAAACTACCCAGAGGATATTTCCATCAATCAATGTCGTCAATGCCCTACCGCACCATGTGTCGAAGTATGCCCGACTAAAGCTAATCACTACGATCCGGACAATGCGAATGTCAGGCTGATTGATCCGAAGAAGTGCATCGGTTGTCAGCAGTGTATCCAAGCTTGCCCCTATACACCAAGCCGGGTAATCTGGAATTTTGAAGATCAACATGCACAAAAATGCGATCTATGTGTTAATACTCCACATTGGAAGGAAGAAGGGGGACCAAATGGTAAGCAGGCATGTATCTCCGTCTGTCCAATGCAGGCGATTAAGTTTACGAACGAAATCCCTATCCAAACAGGAAACAAGGGGTATGATGTAAACCTTCGAACGAAAGAGTGGGCAAGACTCGGAATTATTTCGGAATAACAACAAATGAAATGGGGGTAGTAAAACAATGAAAAATGGTTACGCAGGTAAGATTTTAAGAATCGACTTATCAGGTAAAAAGATTACTTCCATTGATACGAAGAAATATGAGCAATGGGGCGGCGGACATGGAATCGGCTCAGCTCTTTTCTGGGATTTATGTAAAGATAAGACGATAAATGGCTTAGACCCTGGAAATGTCGTAACATTTATGACATCACCTGTTTCTGGGACGATTACTCCCGCAGCTGCTTCGAGAACGGAAGTCCAAGGCATAGGTGTACAAGCTTATCCAAAGGGGTGGTTTACTCGATCCAATTTTGGAGGTCAATTTGGAGCGATGTTGAAATTCGCTGGCTGGGATGGTATTGCCATTGAAGGTAAGGCGGATAAACCAGTTTGGATTGATATTAGAAATGACAAGGTAGAAATTCGAGATGCTATAGGGGTTTGGGGTAAGGATACCTGGGAAGCTCAGGAAATCATTCAAGCCGAGGTGGAGAAGAATTTTAATGAGTGGTTTGATGTGGGGGTTTCTAGAGATGCTGGAAGAACGACACAAAGGCCAGCAGTTGTAGCAATAGGTCCTGCTGGTGAAAATTTAGTTACATATGCCTCTTTGGTTCATGGTTCTGGAAATGGAGCTGGACAGGGTGGGTTCGGTGCCGTTTTGGGAGCAAAGAATTTAAAAGCAATCAGTGTCATCGGGACGGGGAGTGTGGAAGTTGCTGATGCTAATGGGTTATTGGAGGCTCGTATCAATTTACAAAAGAGACGATACAATGTCGATGACCCGCAAAGGAAGAATCAACATGATGAAGCAGATGCGTTATCACCGCTCGGACTGCCTTTTGCACTTTCGAATCTGCCATTACGGGCGCCAGGTTTTGCTGCCCCGGGTGCTTTTCTCCTGCCAACCGAGGAAAAATCAAGACCGAAAGGCTGTGTAGGTTGTTTTATTAACTGTCGAAGAAACAGTGAAACAGGAAGAACGAACGAATCCTCCTGTGTTGATATTGCCTTCTCGAGTGGGTTGGATGGCGATCCCGATGCACAAAAGGATTCGGTGGAATTAATGCAACGATTGGGAATCAATAACTTTGTGTTACTTGTAGCATTACCCTGGCTGATTGCTTTAAATAAAATGGGGATTTTAGGACCAGGAAAACAGGTCCATTCAAATTTGCCTTTTGATCAAGTTACGAAAAACCCGGAGTTTTCTAAAGCGGTCATGAATGCGATCGCCTATCGAGAAGACATTGGTGCTGATTTGGCAGAAGGGCTTGTTCAAACAGCTGAAAAGTGGGGACGACTTGAGGATCTGGACACTGGTTTATTGCGAGTCACATTTTGGGGCTATCCTGAACACTATGATCCACGTATCGAGGTTGAGTGGAGTTATGCATCCATTTTAGGAGACCGTGATTTTAATGATCACGCCCTTAATTGGTACGTTCACTGGGTTCCATTTATCGCAATGCTCCTTGGTGAAGAACCAATCTTATCAGCAGAACAGGTAGCAAAATTAGCAGCAGAAGGATTAGTACCATATAAAGATCCTAAGATGATTGACTATAGTGAAGAGAACATATACTCAGAATCGAAGGCAAAAATGATCTCTTGGATAAAGAGTTACAACCTATTTTGGAAGAACTCAATTGGATATTGTGATTGGGCTTGGCCAGATTTGATTAACCTGAACCAAAAAGATTATAAAGGATTCACTCCGGATGCTGAGCCATTATTTTTTAATGCTGTAACTGGACAAAACATCAGCTTCGAGGATGGTATGAAAATTGGTACGAAGATTTGGAACCTAGACCGAGCCATTTATACGCTGCAAGGAAGACATCGAGATATGGAAGTTCTCTCGGGATATGTTTATAAAGTGCCAAATGAAGCTCCGTATCCAGGACCGATCATAAAAGATGGACAATGGACGTATGATATGGGAATTGGCCGGGTAATGGATCAAAACAAATATGAAGATTGGAAAACCATATATTATACCCTTGAAGGCTGGGATACGAAAACAGGCTGGCCAACACGGAAAAATTTAGAAGAATTAGATATGGGATTTGTAGCAGACGAGTTAGAAAAGCATGGAAAGTTGGGAAAATAATATGAACCGATTATCTGACGTAACAGAAGATATGGCGATTAAACTTCTCGGTGAAGTGGAATTTGGTCAGCATCTTCAAGGCACAAAATTCCATTCGATGTCAGGCGGCTTGCCTGTTATTTTTACAGAGCTACAAGAGGCGAACGATTTTATCCATGTAGGTACCCTTCGAAGTTTATTGATTCTTGGTGGCGGCGGTACCGTTCATTATTTGGATTTTCATAAATTAAAAACGTGGCTTTCAGATGTATTTAATGACCAGGAACTAGCTAACGCGATAGGATTGGAAATTGAAAAAGGTCGCAGCTATGTGGAAACGATGGGACCGATTAAAGAACTGATTGAGGAGCGGCTCAAGCAATGTAGGTCTCTTTTACAACAGATATAACAAAAGAAAAAGCATGTTTTCCGGAAAGGGAAACATGTTTTTCTTTGTATTCTTGGTTATAATTTTTTTAATGACCGATACTAATGAGAATTCATTAAAGTAAACGGGCTAAAAGGGGGTTTTAGCTCATGAAATATATTTCATCCAATCAATGGGATAAAGCTTTGTGGCTAAGAGCGAGAAAAGTATATCAAGAAGCTTTTGGTGAACATAGTCCTAAACCAGAACAGATTATTCAAAATATGTTTTCGAAGCAGCTATGCAATCTCCATATTGCTGATATGGGAATAGATGTTGTTGCCATGGCGTTAACCGGGTCTATTCCAGGTTCGAAGATATTGCTAATTGACTATTTAGCTGTTAGCAAGGATTTGCGGAGAAATGGAATTGGTCAGCAATTATTTGACTACATCAAGAATTGGGCTATGGCGCAAGGTGAGTATGAAAGCATTTTGCTGGAGGTCGAATGTGAGGAAACAGCAGAAAACCTGGACAGAATCCGTTTTTGGGAAAAATGTGGATTTGTTCTTAAAGATGATTATGTTCATCATTATATTTGGGTACCGGAACCATATCAGGCTATGGTACTTGATTTAAAAGATAGTGCAGCAGAAAATTCAAATGCAAATGCAAAAGATTTATTTAAATATATCTCGGAGTTCCATAAAGAGTCTTTTAGACGAAAGTGACAATTAGCCGTATGAAAGTTAGAAACTGGGGAAAATATGTAATGGAGTTGACAAACTTCGAAATGAGGGAGGAATACGATGGAGCTTTCCTTAAAGATTGGCGATACTGCGCCCGATTTTTCATTGCCTGCAACAACAAAGGATCAAATCGCACTTGCAGATTATCGCGGAAAAAAGCATGTGGTGGTGGCTTTTTATGGGATGGACTTTACACCGGGCTGAGTAAAGGAAATTACCTCTTGGAAAGAGGATTATAAAAGATTTGGAGAACTAGATGCAGAAGTATTGGGCATTAGTGCGGATCATGTCCACGCTCACCATGTTTTTGCGGCCAGTCTCGGAACATTGCCTTATCCGCTTTTGTCAGACTGGCATAAGCAAACCATAAAAGGTTACAAAGTGTTTAATGAAAAAGGAGAAGTAGCGATACGTTCGGTTTTTGTTGTGAATAAAGCAGGTGTAATTACTTATCTAAATACCTCTTTTAAAGCCGATAAAAAGGAAGATTATGAAGCGGTCTTTACAGAATTGGGGAAATTAAAGAACCAATAGTATACTCGTTAAAGACATAAGAAATGACGTGTGAAATGGCGCACGTCATTTTGTTTCCTTATTTTTGACCATTTTTGTGGGTCTGGATATAACTAGTATTTTTCATCAATACCTTATAATTGAAAGTCTAAAATTAGTTTACTGGTTTGACCTGTGAACTTATAATTATAGGAACCTTTCAAGCCTTCAAGGTCTCCAGTCGTTTTAATGATAGTTCCAGGTGAATCCAAATTTCCTTTATCAAAAATTCCTTGCTCTATTGCGGTAAACGTGCCTTGTTTACCTTTATAGCTTCCTTCGAAATGTAGATAACCCGATATTTTGGAGGTTGATAAATGACCATCATTTACATTTGTTTCTAAATAACATAATAAATACTCCACAAAAGCGACTCCCTTTAATTCACCGTCAATTTCATATTCAACATGAGCAATATTAATGGGGAAATCTTTTTTTGTGATATCAACAGGCTTTTCATCCCATTTTCTTACTGTGAATGTAACCTCCATATTTGAAAACCTCCTTAAATAAACATTGTTAAATTTGCAGTCTCCTAAATTATACCACTTAAAGCTTTGTAGCAATAATGGCAGCTTATTAATAAGTGTTCATTCATTAAAAAAATATTGAAAAAAGCCAAGCTGGAATCGGTTAGAGGTAACGAGGATAGATGATCGAACGGACATAGGGGACCTTATATTGATAAAAAAATCTTTATTCTAGACTTAAGAGGACACAGGATTCCATATTTATATAAAAACCACTGAAAAATGCCAATTTATCATCAAATAAGGAATCTGTTGTCCGCTTAGCCTATCAAATCAACACTTTTTGTGAAAATAGCGGAACAGATGTCCGCAACAAATAAATTGGAAACAAACTGAACGATAAATTGCAGGTACACAATTTCATTTTCACCTGCAAATTAATATACAAGTTTATATTAGGTTCCTTTTATTAAAATGGATCATTATTTGGATCAGTATACGATTTTATCGCTTGTTCCAAAGCGTTAAATGCCTCACCGAAGGCAGCGGAGGAAGCTACATCCCCAGCGTTTTCTAATTCTCGCTTTGCATTTCTTGCTTGTGTTAAAGCAGTAATCGCATCTTCTAACATGGTACCTCGATCTCCGTATTGCTGTCTCGCAGCTTGTAACTGCTGAATGCTGTGATCCAAATCATGAGAGCCCGGATTATCAAAGGTTTTTTCTAGTTCGTCTTTAATTTGTTGGAGTATTTCTTTCATAACATTTTCCCTCATTTTCTATAGATTTTACCTAACGTATTTTGACCCAAGTTTTTCGTAAGTATTCGCACATCATTAGGATAAAGGTTTGAGGAAAAACTAATGAAATTTATTTTAAGACCTTTACCTTATAAAAAAGAAATCAATTATGGAATTGTAAGAAAAAGGAAATGATAAAAAATAGTCGATTAAAAGGAAGGGTGAAAAACTTATTGCAATTTTCTATCGGAATTATGGTGATCTTAGCTTCATTAAAATGGGGAAATTGGAATAGGTGGCAGCGGTACTATACAACAATGTTGTACATAGTTGCGATGAATCTCCTCTACAAATATTTTGCGCTTAGCAAATTTCATTTATGGAAATTTAGTTCTAATAATTTTCCGTTTTACAATGAAACTGCGTGCTTTCTTCTACACGTCTTTATAATAAATCCCTTATTTACTTTAATTTATCTTTCTAATTTTCCTGAAGAGAATTTGTCAAAAAAGGCAGCTTACATATTAAAATGGGTGGTTGGATTTATCATCATCGAGATGTTGCTTCTTGAATTTAATCAAATTAATTACTATAACGGTTGGCATTTAGGTTGGACAATATTTTTTGATTTATCTATGTTTATCATGTTAAGACTTCACTTTATTAAAAAGAACTTGGCAATATTCTTATCCGTATTTTTTACCCTATTTTATTTATTCACTTTTGGATACTTTCCGATTTCTAAGTAAAACAGCAATAATCGGGGGTGACATGCACCACCCGAAAGAGTGTATTTGCGGTTTATAGGAATACTTTTTCGATTGCCAGCGGTGTTAAAGCATGGGTATCGTGAATATAAATAAAGGAATCATATCGGTCTGACATCACAGAGGGAACATAGTTACCGTATTGTTCGTACCTTGGATTATAAAATACTCCGACTGCACGGTGTCCTAATGAATGATGGAAAATATCTTTATTCTCATTATTAAATACTAGTATCTTATCGCCTGGCCCTGCCTTGTCCATTAAATCCTCCCAGGAACCTGCTTTTGCAGGAGGGATAATCATCCTTTCAAGATTTACACCCCATTGGTCTGCAGCAATGACTGTGCCGTGATGAGTTCCAAATCCAACGATAAAAATGTTATCTTTGCCAGTTTGCTCTC
Organism: Neobacillus terrisolis; assembly: GCF_051233475.1. NCBI lineage: Bacteria > Bacillati > Bacillota > Bacilli > Caryophanales > Bacillaceae > Neobacillus > Neobacillus terrisolis. The sequence goes on from NZ_JBKFGH010000038.1 coordinate 39,151, forward strand.
GTAATAGCTGGCCTACGTTTACAATCCCTTCGTTTGCCATATCAGTGGCTCTTGCATCCCCGACATGGGTATTATGCTCCCAAATGATCCCTTTTGCTTTTTTGTTATAGAACTCATCGATTTTATGAATAACTTCAACCATATGATGATCACGAATATTCCAAGATTCATTATCGTCTGTGATCATCGTTCTATAGTAATTTTCAGCATTTGTGGTAATAATGCTATTCACTTCAAGATCGAGGCTGTTTTCTTCGGTCTGCACATTTTTACATTTATTTTTACATATGTCCGTTAAAAGTTTTATGACTTCATCACGACAGCCTTCGTTGTAAAAGGACGCTGACACTCCGTATTTTTCATGTTGACGATTAAATGGTTCAAAGCATTCAAATGCTTTTCTTGCAGTATCTAGGTCCGGCGATTGTATTTCTTCTAAGTACCTTAAAATTTCGTCCATCGATTCCCATAACCATAAACTATAGATATCAATGCCGTAGAAACCAATCTGCTTATCTTTTGGCTTTTTTTGATTGTATTCCTTTAACCATTCAATTAAATCAATCATTTCCTCATTGGCCCACATCCATGTTGGCCAACGGTTAAAAGATTGTAAAACGTCACGAGCAGTCGAACTATCCTGATCGATTCCTTTTATATAACGATTTATATTTTGACATGCGGGCCAGTCGCCTTCAACAGCTAGAAAGGTAAAGTCTTTTTCGACAATTAGTTTTTTTGAAATCTCTGCACGAATTTTATAAAATTCTGATGTCCCATGTGAGGACTCACTAAGTAATACATATTTTTCATCTTTGATTGAATCAATAAGGTGATCCAGATCTTTTGATTCTATGAGTGGACTGGAAAATTCTTTGATTCCTTCAATTATCGTTTCTATTTTGTTCACCCCTCTATTGGATATATTCAGCGTTGTAGGAGTTTTCCCCGGAATGGACGGATAAAAGGGTATCAGCATAGCCGACCAGCCGATTGACAATCTCATCGGAAATTTCATAGACAAGGCGATGAAGCTCTTTCTTATGCAGGGATGGATCATCAAAAATGATCGTCGTACTTATGTTAAAATGTTTCGTATCGTATAGGTTATAATGAATGATCGTTTTACCGGCAGCTCCACCTGATACTGGATCCTGATAACTTGGTAAAAATACATACCATTCCTCTGCGGTAGGAGATCTGTAATTCTTCGTAAATTTGATTCCCTGTATTTCATGATCAATTTGCTTTTTCATTTTTACGTCTATGACGTCTATGATGTTATTTTCCATAAGATTACTCCCATAAGTTAATCAGCTGGGTTAGCATCAACGGCAATCTCGTATGCATCAAGAACCATATCTTTTTCACGATCATCTTTTATACTAACAAGAAACTGGCCGTCTTCGTCATCCTGAACTTGCATGACGTAAAGGTCGTTTTTGTTTTTAACAGATCTTAAAAATGCATAGGTTTTATCTTCCATATCAAATAAAGCTTCGACAGCAAACTGCTTTTCCTCACCATCTTCATCTTCAATCGTTATATAATCTCTTTGATCTTTTTGGTTCAATTAAAACACCTCCATCATTTCGTTTATTTTCTCCAAAATGAAACGGTTTTTATTACAGGGGACAAAAATGCTAAAAAAGCGAATAAAGAGAGTAGATAGGAGCATTACAAAGATTATCTTTTTAAAATCCTCAAAAAAAAAAGCTCAGATTCCTGAGCTTTTTTAGTTTATCGGCAATTTCGCAAAGATTTACTCTTATGTTAAAACGATTAGGTGTTGCTCTTTTTCAGCTGGTTTTACTTTTCTTCCTCTAATTAACGAAAAAGTGTAAGCCTCACATAACCATGTAAAAACTAATTTATTTAAATCCGACTCATCTTGAATGATGATATGGTGTAGCCATCGACCTGGATAAGGCTCAACTGCCTCAACAATTTGTTCATTTTCAATCCGGCGCCCGACACTAAAGGATAAAATAATCGAATTTTTAGGTCGTTTTTTGGACCGTTTTTCTGGAAGCCAAATCCATGCAAATTTTGTGTTGGTACCAAAAGATATTTGTGTTTTCTTAACTTCCACTTCAGCAGGACCAATTGAGTTTATCATTCTTTCAGTTTCCAAATATAGGGCTATTTGACCAGCCTGATGGGAAAAGAAGGATTGGACATTTGGGAAATGCACATCAGTGGACATTTTTTTCACTCCTCTTCAATTATTTAAAAAGGTATATGTGAATTAGCTTCTGCACTATTGATTGTAATGCTTTTTGTTAGAGGCTGCCATTACAGATGTCACTTTCCGAGAAATTTTCACAATAGACACATGAATATTTTTTGTATCTTTAGAATATTTTGTTTGAAAATAATTCTCAATGAAGTTATTATATATTAATGATAATGATTATCATTAATAATTAGCAGGGGAAGTTGCAAATGAAATTACATAAAGTATCAGGAATTCTTTTATTAACAAGCAGTTTATTATTTGGTTGTTCAAGTACGGATCAGAGCAATACGACTGAAAAAGCAAAAGAAACGAAGGATACACAATCCCAAGCTTTGAATGGAGTAACGGATGAATATAGAACGTACGCAATCGGAGAAATCGAGGAATTTGTAAAAGCAACAGAACAATTTACTAATGCAGTGAAAGCCGGGGATATTGAAAAGGCAAAATCTCTTTATGCACCAGCTAGAATGCACTACGAAAGGGCAGAACCGATTGCAGAAGTGTTCGGAGAATTGGACCCCAAAATAGATGCACGTGAAGGAGATGTTCCAGAACAGGAGTGGGGAGGATACCACCGAATCGAAAAGGGACTTTGGATTGACAACACGACCAACGGCTATGAACAGTATGCGGAGCAATTAATGAAAGATGTCCATTTATTGCGCGCCAAGGTGGAAACGGTTGAAGTGATGCCAGAGCTATTAATAACTGGAGCAGTTGATTTATTAAATGAGGTTTCCACTTCTAAGGTAACGGGAGAAGAAGATCGCTACTCTCATACTGACCTTTATGACTTTGCCGCCAATGTTCAGGGGGCTGAAAAAATCTATACACTTTTAAATCCAGCATTAAAAGAAAAAGATGAAGATCTGTCAAAAGAAATTCAAGCACGGTTTGATGCGGTGTATACTCTGTTAAGTCAATACAAAAATGGTGACAAATACAGCCTTTATACAGAATTAACGGAGGCACAGGTAAAGGAATTAAGCCAGGCGGTTGATGCCCTTGCAGAACCGTTGTCACAAATAGGAATTGTTACGGAGGCGTCCTAATTGAAAATTAACACGGATGACCAATCAATTTTTCAAGAGAAAAAATTTTCACGGAGAGAGATCTTGAAAACGGCTGGTGTAGGTGGAGTGGGAATGCTGATTGGCGCTTCTGGTGTAGGAGGCATCCTGACCGCTGCAGAAAATAATTCAAAAAATACAGAGGTACAGTCCGTGGTCCCATTCTATGGCAAATACCAGAGCGGGATCACGACGAAAACACAGAATCATGTCTACTTTGTAGCGTTAGATGTGACAGCATCAAACAAAGAGGAATTAATACGATTATTCAAAGATTGGACGAATGCTACAGCTTTAATGACTGAAGGAAAAGCTGTCGGAGAACTTTCTAGCAATGAGTTTCTTCCTCCAAAAGATACTGGTGAAGCGGCAGGTTTATCCCCATCCAATCTTACGATTACATTTGGTGTAGGTCCGACCCTCTTTTTAAAAAATAATCAAGACCGCTTTGGACTAAAAGATAAACAGCCTAAGGAACTAGTTGACCTTCCTGCCTTTCCGCTTGATGCGTTAGAAGAAAAATGGTCCGGAGGTGACCTTTGCATTCAGGCGTGTGCGGATGACCTTCAAGTCGCTTTTCATGCCGTTCGAAACCTGATACGGATTGCAAGAGGGAAGGCCACATTAAAGTGGGCGCAAACAGGGTTTCAGCGCAGCAAACAGTCCGATCCGAAAAATGAAACACCGAGGAACCTGTTTGGTTTTAAAGACGGGACGGTAAACCCTGATGTAAATAGCGAAAAGGAAATGATGCAGCATGTGTGGGTTCAGTCAGGCGATGGTCCGGATTGGCTCATCAATGGGAGCTATTTAGTCGTTCGAAAAATACAAATGTTTATCGAAGTTTGGGATCGCTCCACATTAAGGGAGCAGGAAAAAACATTCGGGCGTTATCGGGATAGCGGAGCTCCTCTTGGGCAGAAACATGAATTTGATCAGTTAGATTTAGAGAATAAGAATGAAAATGGGGAATATACCATTCCTGTAAACTCACATACCCGCCTATCACGTGGGGACGGCTCCCAGAAAATTCTGCGCAGGGCATATTCTTATTCAGATGGAATGGATGTTAAAACGGGTAGCTTTGATGCAGGTTTGTTATTTTTATCATTCCAGCGCTCTCCAAGTAAGCAATTTATTCCAATTCAAAGTCGGTTAGCTCAAATGGATAAGTTAAATGAATATATTTCCCATCGTGGGAGTGCCGTTTTTGCCTGCTTACCAGGGACCAAACAGGGTGGATACATTGGAGAAACACTATTAAATTAGTATTTTTCTGTTTTTTCATAAGGGGAGAAGGAAATGCAACATTATAAACATAAATGGAAGCTTCTGATTGTTTTAGCTAGTCTGATCGGCTGTTTTTTAGTAATAAAGCCAGTAGCTGCTGCAGAAAATTATGATGAGCTGTTTGTTCTCATTGGTGATAGCTTAATGAAGGCAAAGGAAGGCGATCAGGCATCCGTTTCTAAAAATATGGAACAATTTACGGTCGAATGGAAATCAATTAAAAAGAATGACGGTAAACTTGAAAAAAAGATAGACCAACAGCTCCAAGATGTTCAGACTCTTTTATCAGAAGATAAGCTGAATCAGGAACAACTCATCAAGGCACTTTCCGCACTATCCAGTGCCTTGATAAAATATGATCAACAACAAAATCCTGTTGATAAAGAGGTAGCAAAGGAAAAAGTAAAACAGCTTGTTCCGCTTATTAATAGAATGAAAGAATCGATCAACAACGGAGAGCAAACGGACTGGAGGAAGCAATACCAAGCATTGTTGAACCAATGGACCGCTTCAGAAAAAGCCGTACATGATGAGAGTATTGTGTCTTACGGTAATATTGAAAGGGAATTAGCCATGATCCGGATTGCGATTACTCAAGACCCGCCTGATCCGAACAAAGCACTTAGCAGTCTGGAAAACTTGACGCTTGAAGTGGAGAATTTTGTAACAGGGAAGGTTAAGAACAGGGGAGAGGGGAATTATTCTCTGACAGATTTATCCGCTCTTTTAAACAGAGCAGATAAGGAAATCGCTCAAGATGAACTCAAAAAGGCAAGTGAGACGTTAAATGAAATCCTTTCCATCTGGCCAATGGTTGAAGGGAAGGTCCAAACTCGAGATAGTAAACTATACAGTGATATTGAAACGAAGATTCCAACTGCTATTAGTATCCTTAATTCGCAAAATGGAAAGGCTGAAAAAGCTGAGACTATCGTTACCGAACTAAACTCAAGGCTATCCCCATTGTTAAGTAAAACCAATTATTCGTTCTGGGATGCAGCCCTCATTCTGTTAAGAGAAGGATTAGAAGCATTATTAATCGTGGCAACCTTAATTGCCTTTCTTAAAAAGATGGGGCAAGCAAGTAAGCAAAACTGGATTTGGATCGGGGTAGGAGCAGGGATTGGAGCCAGTGCCTTACTCGCAATCGTAATTAACCTCGTATTTTCACAAATCACGGCGGCATCGAGTCGTGAATATATTGAAGGATTTACCGGTGTGATTGCGGTTATTATGATGCTAACCGTGGGGGCTTGGCTTCATAATAAGTCAAACATTGGAAATTGGAGTAAATATATAAATCAGCAAATGGCACAAGCATTAGCGAAAGGAAGTCTAATCTCCTTTGCGGTTATTAGTTTTCTGTCCGTATTTCGTGAAGGTGCTGAGACGATTATTTTTTATGCAGGGATTACACCATATATTAGTTTACAGCAACTTGTTATCGGAGTTGTTTTGGCGCTGGTCATTCTGATTGTCGTTGGCTTCGCGATTATCTATTATAGTGTGAGAATTCCAATCGGCTTATTTTTTAAAGTGGCCACCGTGCTAATCTATCTCCTAGCATTCAAAATACTCGGGATTAGCGTTCACGCTTTGCAAATTTCAAATGTCCTGCCGACCACGACAGTGGAGGCTTTACCGTTTGTCGATCTCCTTGGATTGTATCCAACATGGGAGACAACCATCTTCCAACTGATATTGCTTGCGATTATTCTGTTAACAACTTTCATTATTAGAAAAAAGGAGTGTAAATTGCGTACGACTTCTAGTTAAAAAAGGCTGATGGAGCTCTCCATCAGCCTTTTTATATCTTTGTAGAAATGAAGGCCAGGTTATACGTAGCGCCAGCCTCCGTAATAGGAAATATCTTCAGCTCCTTCCGCCGCTGCCCCTTCACATATAAAGCCAGGTACAATACTTCCATCTTCAAGCTCAACTTTTCCGATTCCAAGCGGTACAGGAATCCCTACTGTAAAGGCTCCGAATTCTGACAGTGGCATCTGCCAAAGCTCTATTTCAAACGAGGTGCCATCTACATTTTTTCGGATTAACCCAGGTTTTGGCGGAGTCGACGGCAATTTTACCATTTTATAGTTAGGAGCTGTTTTCGCTTCTCGTACAAATTCCGCCCCATGCTCGAGCATTTGCTTTTCAAGCGGGAAGCTGCGCATATGAAGCCCGCACACTGCTACTAAGGTAGTAGATTCGTATACAGGGGAAGGAACCCCATTTAAAAATAAATCGGCAAGACCCGAAATGAAATGCTCATTTTCTTTTGCTGAAAACAGTGTGATTCCAAACGGGAGATTTTCAGCGGCATCTGGTGCAGGAATGGCCACAGAACAAAGATCAAGAAGATTACAGTGATTCGTATAAAGCCCCATCTTACTATTCGTTTCAATTGGATTTTCTCGAACCATCGAACGAGGCCATGTGCCACCTGAGGTTGGCATCATCAGGACTGCATTTTGAAATTGTTGATGTGCTTTTTGTTTATATTCTTGGAGCTTGTGCATTGCTTTAAACAGAGAAGCAGCATCGAACTCAGCTTTGGCTCCAGACCGGAGCACCTCCTCTGTTACCGGAAATGCAACCCCCTCGTTTTCTAAAATAAAACCACCTAAATCCGCCCAACGTTCTGCCACCCAAGGACCTTCATAAAGAATAGAGGCCGCTTCGGATAAATAGCTGCTATCGATATATTCTACCGGAATATTTAACTTGTTTATTTTTTCAACAGCTTTCAACCAAGCTTCTTTATATTGGTCAGCGAAAGGACCAAAAAATTCTGGATTCTCGATCAAGCATATTTTTTCCGGAAGGGAATTCTCGCGTCGGTTAATCTTTTGAGACCATGGGTCAGTACCATCAAAACCACGCGCCATCTCATCGACAAGCAGAGCCTCTTCAAGACTATTAGCAAAAACAGTCACACAATCCAAACTTGCACAAGCTGGGACAACTCCTTTAACCGGCCATGCCCCAAGGCTCGGTTTATATCCAACAAGGCGGTTCAAGGCAGCTGGAACACGTCCTGAACCAGCCGTATCAGTACCCAGTGCGAAGGCGGCTAAGCCACGGGCAACTGCAACCGCAGACCCAGAGCTCGAGCCGCCGCTGATCAAATCCGGATTAAGCGCATTGCATGTCTCGCCATACGGACTTCTTGTTCCAACAAGTCCGGTAGCAAATTGATCGAGATTTGTTTTTCCAACAGGTATAGCACCCGCTTCAATCAGTCTTAACACAACGGTGGCATCAGCATCAGGAGTATAGGCAAATTCTGCGCACCCTGCCGTTGTAGGGATTCCTGCTAAATCAATATTGTCTTTAATGGCAAATGGGATGCCCCAGAGTGGAGTCTGCTCCGGGTCCATCTCCTTCAATCTCTCCAAATAAGGATAGATCCATTCCAAAGAGGGCTTGGTTATCCAAATATTATACTCTGAATCTTCTTCCGCACGACTGATAATATTAGCAATCACGGTCTCTGGTGTTAGCTGTTTCGTTAAATACTTGTCTCGCAGTTCATAGATTGACAACGTTTTTAAATGGTTCGTTGTTTTCATCAATTTCACCTCGTCTTTGTTTTGTTATCGAAACAATCAACTGACCAGCATGTACCTCATCACCTGGTGATACGTGGATGGATTCAATAAAACCATCGAACGGAGCAGTTTGTGGGAATTCCATTTTCATACTTTCCTCAATTATCAGAGTATCGCCTTTCTTTACTTCATCACCTGGCGATACCAGCACTTTCCAGACACTGCCTGGCATCGAGCAGCGAACGGCTTCCGCTCCTTCGGGGACCACTTCTTCAGGAACCTCAGTACCTTCATGCTCTGAAACATATTCAGCAAGGCCCAGTTCCTGCCATCTCTCGCGCTCTGCATGGAATGCAGCCTGTTGTGTTTGTCGAAAAGCATCCGTACTATCTTTAATAGAATCGAGGAAATCTAAATATTCTCCAAGCTTAAATGTCGTTTCGGTAATTTCCACTTCAAAACGACCGCGAAGGAAATCTTCACGCATTTCGAGCAATTCGTCTGCTGTCACCGGATAAAATTGAATTTGGTCAAAGAAACGGAGCAGCCATGGTTTGCCTTCTTTGAAGCTTTCCGTTTCCCGAAGTCGGTTCCACATTTGAACGGTCCGACCAACGAATTGATATCCTCCGGGACCCTCCATGCCGTAGACACACATATAAGCACCACCAATTCCCACTGCATTCTCAGGAGTCCATGTCCTAGCTGGATTGTATTTGGTTGTAACCAAGCGGTGACGCGGATCAATTGGCGTTGCTACAGGAGCTCCGAGGTACACATCACCAAGTCCAAGGACAAGATAGTTTGCGTCAAAAACGATTCGCTTCACATCTTCAATTTGATCAAATCCATTTACACGTCGGATAAATTCTAAATTACTTGGACACCAAGGTGCATCTGGACGGACATTTTTCTGATAACGATCAATCGCCAGCTGTGTTGCTGGATCATCCCAAGAGAGAGGAAGCCGGACAATCCGAGATGGGACTTCCATTTCTGTAAGCGGAGGCAGACTGCGATCAATCTCTTCAATGATTAAACAAAGCTCTCTAATCGACATTTTAGAAGAATCGATATGAACCTGCAGTGAACGAATGCCAGGCGTTAAATCTAACACCGGTAGGTCATCGCGCTTATTTATCGCTTCCATTAAGGCATGAATCTGAAAACGAAGCAGGAGATCAAGTTCCATTTCTCCATACTCAATCAACATGTGCTCGTCACCCGCAGCCCGGATTGTCATTGGAAAACGGTTATCATTCCGCGTTACTAACACAGGATAATCCGGAGATAACCGTACCGCTTTTGCAGGCAAGCTAGGGAGGGGGGTAAATGAAACGCCATGTTCGCTTTCGCCAATTGAACCTAAAAACTGCTCCTGTACATCTCGTAATTCCTTTGCTTCCTCAAGCGTCAAAAGCTGGAAGCGAATCCTGTCGCCCGCATGCAGTTGACCAATTTTCCAAAATTCTGCTGAAGCGGTTGTTACCGGGCAAACAAATCCGCCAAGACTCGGTCCATCAGGTCCAAGTAAGATCGGCATATCTCCTGTTAAATCCAATGTACCGATTGCATAGGCGTTATCGTGAATATTAGAAGGGTGCAAGCCCGCTTCACCGCCATCCTCGCGGGCCCAAAGCGGAGCAGGGCCAATTAAACGAACACCTGTGCGGGAACTGTTAAAGTGTACTTCCCAACTCGTCTCAGTTAGCTGTTTCAAATAATTCGGCAATAGAAATTCTTCAGTGGAATGAGGCCCTGGAATCACGCCGATCGTCCATTCTTTGGTTAGAGTAGGGCGGTGGCTGTTCGGAAGCGCTAATCCGTTTAAAGCATTTTTTATACTATGTTTGATTCGTAACACATCTCCCGTTCTTAGTGCTCTGCCACCATGTCCGCCAAATCCACCGAGAGTGAAAGTGGAGGCGCTCCCGAGTTGAGCAGGAATATCGAAACCGCCCCCGACCAAGAAATATGTGCGCATTCCAATCATCGCTTCACCAAAGCTAAGCACTTGACCTCTTTTTGCATGCACCACTTTATACATTGGGATAAGTGAATCATCGATCGTTGCATTCATATCGGCACCCGTTAAGCAGAAGGAAGCATCACAACGAAAGCGATAGGAGCCCCCGCGTAGCGTTAATTCAAGCCCCGGCGCGCTTTCATCATTGCCAAGAAGTTTGTTACCGATGCGAAAGGAAAGGGGATCCATCGGTCCACAAGGCGGTACACCAACATCCCAATGTCCAATCCTTCCCGGCCAATCCTGAACAGTTGACTGTATACCCCCATCTAATACTTCAATCGCTTCTTCATTTGGCGAAAAAGCCTTTAACATTCCTGTAGAAACATTACCGGCGCGTACATCTTCTTCCGCTAAAAGCGCCTGCAAATACTGTAGATTTGTTGTAACTCCATAAAGTCTAGTTTCACTCAATGCTGCCGTTAACCGGTCAATTGCTTCCTCACGAGTATCCCCATGGACAATAATTTTTGCCAGCATCGGATCATAAAGAGAGGTGACCGTAAGTCCTGCACGAACCCACGTTTCAATCCTTGCTTGTTCAGAAAAATAAACCTGGTCCAGCTTCCCGCCGCTTGGGCGGAAATCATTTAAACAATCCTCAGCATAAATTCGCGCTTGAATGCTGTGACCTTTCGGTGAAGAAAAAAGGGTGTCAAGCGAACGCAACTCTCCAGCTGCTTCAAGGATCATCCACTCAACCAAATCAACATTTAATACTTTTTCGGTCACCCCGTGCTCCACCTGAAGACGTGTATTCACTTCAAGGAAATAAAAGCGCTCCACATCCGGATCATATAAAAATTCCACTGTTCCTGCACTGCGATAGCCGACTTCACTAGCTAGTCGTTTTGCTGCAGCTAACATTTCTTCCCGAATCTTTTGAGAGAGGCAAGGAGCAGGACTTTCTTCCACGACCTTTTGATTGCGCCGTTGAATCGAACAATCGCGTTCGCCAAGTGCAGCAACTTCGCCAAATTCGTTTCCGAAAATTTGTACCTCGACGTGACGTGCCTTCTGAATATACTTTTCTAAAAAAACGCCCCCATTATTAAAATTGGTTTCAGCGAGGCGGCCAACAGAATCAAAGGCTTCTGTTAAAGAGGCTTCGTCATGGCACACACGCATCCCGATTCCACCGCCACCGGCTGTACTTTTTAACATCACCGGGTAACCAATTCGCTCAGCTTCAGAAAGTGCACTGTACAAATCTGTGATGAGGGAAGTTCCTGGTAAAAGCGGTACACCTGCTTTAACGGCAACTTCACGGGCTGAATGTTTTAAGCCAAACAGTTCCATTTGTTCCGGTGTAGGACCGATAAACGCTATTCCATTTTCACGACAAGCTCGTGCGAAGTCAGCATTTTCACTAAGAAATCCATAGCCTGGATGAATGGCGTCAGCACCGGTGTCGAGGGCAGTTTGTAAAATGAGCTCAGCATTTAAATAGCTATCCTTTGCTGCACCCTCCCCAATTAAAATGGCTTCATCGGCAAGGTCCACATGCAAACTGTCTTGGTCGGCTTTCGTATAGACGGCAACAGAAGCGATCCCCATTTTTCGTAATGTACGTTCAATTCGAACGGCAATGGCGCCGCGGTTGGCGATTAGTATTTTTTTAAACATGTTCATCACTCCTTGTAGATTAGTTATTCCAAATCAACAGCTGAATCGGTGTTGGATTATAGGCGTTGCACGGGTTGTTGAGCTGCGGACAATTACTGATGACGACAATGGTTCGATTAATTGCTTGCATTTCAACGTATAAGCCAGGGGAGGAAACACCGTCCGCAAAGGTCAAACCGCCATCAGGTGTTACAGGTACATTCATAAAGAAATTGACGTTTGGAGCAAGATCTCTTTTTGAAAATCGGCTGTCGTATTTGGACAACTGCAGCATAAAGGTGTCGCGGCAGTTATGCATTGGCAAAGTATCGTGGGAATATCGTACCGTGTTGCTTTGCGCAGAACACGCTCCGCCAAGTGTATCGTGGCGACCGCACGTATCGGCAATGATTTTTACGAGTTCGGTTCTGGATTCGGATAACAGGACGGACCCTGTAGACAAATACACATTTCCTTGTTGTTGAATGGTATTAACAGCACTGTAGTGATCAGCCAAATTATCTGCATTATAGAAAAGGGTGTCAGCTGCTTGATTGCCACCTAAATCGACAATCCGTAACACCTGACCGGGGTCGAGCATATAGGTCCAGCCGTCTCCAGCGAGAATCGTTTTATTATAAAAGGCCTCTTCGACTTTTCGATCACTTTTCACATAGTTTAAAACTGCCATTATAGACTTCCTCCTTTTGTCAGTAGTAGATAATCCCAAGTATTTTCAAATGCCCGTCGGTTTTCTGGACGATGATTAAGGCAAACATCATCCTCCTGTAACGGTTCGGCATCGGTAATCGATAAGTTGATTGGGGTGGAAGGGTATGTGCGACTTGGATTGAGCGGGTTTGGTGTATTGGATACCACCATTAGCACATCCATTTCCGTTCTGAGAGTGATCGTATCCCCCTTTTTTGCGTGACCAGCAACAAACTGCATGTTGCCATCCTCATCACAGTAAACTTTGGAGAATAAATTTAATACCGGTCCAAGGTCACGTGTTGTTAACCCATTTCGAAATAACTCAACTGCTAAATTTTCTTCACCGCTTCGGTACCAATCGTTGCGGCAATCTTGGTAGGTTGTTTTTCCATACTTTTCATCTATTTGAGTTCTTGTGTTATAGCCTGAGATTGTATCGTGCCAGCCAAGTGAATCTTGAATAATACTGGCAAGAACACGGCCGTTATCACTCATGAGGACATTACCGGTTGTTAAATGAGCTGTGTGCTGTGCTTTTAACGTATCAGGCATGTTATAGCGTTCGCTGAGGTCATTTGCGTTATAAAAAAGGAGGGAGACGTTAGCGCCATCCTGTAATGCGGTAAAGGTTAACTTTTTTCCTCGGGCAATCCGGCTAGACCATTTGCCGCCTTCTGGGATTGTTTTGGATAAAATGAAAGCTGAAGTTGTGTTCATTTAGATTTCCTCCTTGTTTTTTGAATAAAAAAAGGATAAAAGACAGAGAGATTTAAATCTCCCAGGCTTTTATCCTTCCGTGTATACAGCAGGTGTGCTGTACGCTCTCTCTCGGACCAGGCTTTAAAGAAATTCCTAAGCAAAATGTGTTATTTAAGATAACACCCTGCTTATTGATCTTTAAACGGAACCCTAGACAGCTTTTTGTTTCCAACGCATTGTGGAAACCAATATAAAAACATTAGTGGTGGTAGTGTTGTTTTTAGTATAATCGTTAGATTTAAATGGAAACAACTAGTCTGTTAGATTATCTAACATAGTTTTTGCTGTATTGATCTACAGAGGCCATGTCAATTTTCGTTGTGTTCATTCTTGACCATTCCTTTTTAATAAAAAGGTAAACGATACCAACTGCGACCCAGATAGCCCCGATCGTCAATGTGTTTTTATCAAGCAAGGTGAGGAGCCAGCCAATAAAACCTGCCCCAATAAGAGGGAAGACGAGATATAAAAAAGTATCCTTCGCTGAACGTCGTTTTCCTTTTATGTAGTAATGCGATACAACCGACAAATTCACAAAAGTGAAGGCAGTTAATGCTCCGAAACTGACAAACATCACGGCTGAATCAAGATTAATAAAAACTGCTGACATCGAGATGACGGCAACAAATAAAATGTTGGCAACAGGTGTTTGATATTTTGGATGAAGCGATGTAAAAAGCTTCTCAGGCAAAATCGATTCTCTTCCTAATGCATAAAGGAAGCGGCTGACACTTGTAACAGAGGAAACGCCCTGGGTAAAGGTGGCAATAATCAGCACCATGATAAAGATTGTACTTAATAGATTCCCGCCGACGAGCTGAACGAGACTATATGCTGCATTATCCGGGTTCGTAAAGGTGAAATCTGGATAAGCCACTTGTGTTAAATATGCTATTGCGATATACATGGATGCAGCAATCAGAACAATCAGAAAAATCGCTTTAGGGATCGTCCGTTTCGCATCTATCGTCTCCTCTGCCATTGTTGTTACTGCATCAAATCCAAGAAAACAGAAGCAGATTAAGGCTGCTCCTGAAAATACAGCACTGAATGAAACATCCTCACCAAAAAACGGAGTTAAAGAAAATAATGATTCCGCAGCAGTATTACCTGTCAGTACGTCTTTTGCGGTCAGAATACAAAAGAGAAGAATGAAGCCAATTTGAATCAAAACAGACAGGCCGCTTACACTGGCTACGGATTTGATGCCTATTATATTGACCAGCGCAAGGACAATATTCATGATGATGATCCAGACAAAAACAGGAACCTTTGGAAATTCAGTGTTCATAAAGATTCCAAAGGTAAGAATCGCAATAATCGGAGAAAAAATATAATCCAACAGGAGAGCCCAGCCAACCAGGAAGCCTGCCCGAGGATGAATCGCCCTTTTTGTATACGTGTAGGCAGAACCTGAAATTGGATAAGCTTTAACCATGCGGCTGTAACTGTATGCGGTAAAGAAAATCGCTAGAAAAGCTATCACATAAGCAGCTGCCATCATTCCATCGGCTGCTTCATTGGCCACGCCGTAGACAGTATAAAAAATCATCGGTGTCATCCAAGCGAGGCCCATAAAGACGATTTGGTGAAGTTTTAGCGTTCTAGCTAGAGTTGGTTGTCCTTTCATTCCCATCACCCTTTTCCTAATTATCAGGAAAAAGAGAAAAGCCCGGAAGAATTTTTTAGGAAATTCTCCCGGGCTTTTCTCCCTCCGTGTATACAGACTGTGCTGTACGCTCTCTCTCGGACCAGACTTTAAAGGGGGAAATTTTAAACGGAACCCTAGAGAGCATTGTCGTTCTTTTTGAAAATAAAGAACATCTTATGTAGTTGTTAGTTTGAAGTATATCGAGGGGGAATCATGCCTTCAACTTTTGTGTTAGATTATCTGACAGAGAATTTTCGGAAATATATCATGTAATGAATAGGAGGGGGTAATTCAGGCTCAAAAAAAAGAGGTTTGTGTTAAACTAGGAATAGTATTATTTAATTCTGTTTTGTACCTGCATACTGTTCCGGAGGGAATTTATTGATGAATAAAGAAAGTGAATACATACAGGAATTTAAAAAAAGACTCTTAGAATTAAAACCTATTGTTATAGGTGAAAGCGAGATACAGGAAAAGCCATTACAACAAAATGAACAATCCAGTATAGACCTGCAAACTAAAAAATCTAATTAGATTGGAGGAAGTCAATGGATAAATGGGATCAGCTGTATAATCTTGCTATAGTATATATTCAAAATGAGATGTATGAAGAGGGAACAGCCTATCTTGAAGAAATTGGAGAAGACTATCCAAATTTCTCTGAAGTGATGTGGGCACTTGGTTTAACCTATGTTCTTATGGGATTTCCTCATCAAGCGTTGCAAAAATGGGAAAGAATCCACGACTTTAATGATTTCGATATCGATCATGAAATCGGCAAAGTTAACGCAAAACTGCCCCTTTATCAAAAAATATACAATCAATACAATGTGGCGATAGCGCTTATTCATGAGGATGAATTTCATAAGGCAGGAGAGGTCTTTGAGGAGTTGTTAGCATATCAGAGGGAAGTGCCTTTACCGGTCGATTTCTATTATGGTTATATATTGGCCAAGGTTGTATCGGGGGAGGAAAAAAACGCTTTTGATCAATTTATTTATTTTCCTGCTTCCGTTAGAAAAAGCAGTAAAATCCAAGAACTAGGAGAATTACTGCATCAGTACCTTGAAACATTCAGACCGGGGAAAACGCTCTTTATTAACAAGCCTGTAAAACCAGTTACTTGTAAGGAAAATTCGCGAAAGACTTGGTATCGTAATATTTTTGAGGTGATTAAAAATGCCTAAATACGAGAAGATATTTGATTCCATATCCTACCTGGAGAATGAACGCCATGCTATTTGTTCTTGGGTCGGACCTGAAAAGCAGGAAAAAGAATTTTTTGCCCATGGATATCCTCATTATGATCGTAAGTTTACCAGTTTTATTGATGAGATCTATCATTCCGATTTGTTAAATGGTGACTATTTTTCCATTTTGAACGAAAAGGTACAGGATAAGAATTTTAAAGCTGCTATTCCCACTGCCGATTTCGAGTTATTAACTGCGATTTTGACCTACTATGTCCGTCAGGAACGATTCTGTGATGGGGCATGGGAAGAGGCCATAAATGAAAAGGTTTTTGTAAGTATTTTGAAAAGGCTCCGCGAATTAGTTTAATAGGTTTAAGTATCTCCATGCGTACATACGCTTGGAGTTTTTTTATTATTTAGCTTGTTGCGACTATAAAAATAATTCGTCTAGTACCAAAATAGTCGGTGAAGGAGGCTTAGTGACCAAAAATCGATCCCACAAAGCCTAAAGTGGCCAGTGAAAGAGTTCTACTGACCAAAAATCGTATCCGCAATACCCAAAGTGGCCAGTGAAAGAGTCTCACTGGCCAAAAATCGATCCCGCAAAGCACAAAGTGGCCAGTGAAAGAGTCTCACTGGCCAAAAATCGGTCCCGCAAAGCGCAAAGTGGCCAGTGAAAAAGTTTCACTGGCCAAAAATCGATCCCGCAAAGCGCAAAGTGGCCAGTGAAAGAGTCTCACGGACCAAAAATCGATCCCGCAAGCCCCAAAGTGGCCAGTGAAAGAGTCCCACTGATCAAAAATCATCTCTAGGTACCCTGAAATAGTTAATTGGGAGGCTAATCCTCAAAATCGCATTCTAATATCCTCAACATTGTTAATCGAGAGGGTCAAGAAACACAAACATGAAGGGGATAATCCTTCCATTTACGGAAATAATATGTGTATTCTCTATCGATAAGGGGATAGTACCAATTATGTTAAATCCATTCAAGAAAAAAAATACAGAAAAGGAAAGCTTAGAACAAATTTTAAAAAAATCGCATGATTACAAATCGATTCAATTTATTAATAAATCAACAAACATACCTTTCTGTTTAACCTTTGTATCAACGCTTGTTGATGAAAAAATCATTCATGAGCATGCTTTACCCTTTTTATTAGAAGAACCATTTAACTCTATTGAGGATGTTAAACAAATCCTTCCGATTCCCGAAATCCATTTTACTGAGGATCACTCTTGTATTGAAGAAAAACTCTTTAACGGGTTTGTCTTATTAACGTTAAAGGGTGATAAGAATAAGCTTTGTTTCTTTGCCGCAAAGAAAGAATATGTTCGAAATATTAGTTTACCAGAAGTAGAATTTAGTGTGCTTGGGCCAAAAGAGGCCTTTGTAGAATCGCTTGATCAAAACATTAACCTTGTCCGAAAAAGAATCCCTGTTAAAGAACTAATTGTCGAAGAAATTACGGTAGGGTCACTTTCAAGAACAAGAGTGGCAGTATTATATTTAGACGGAATCACCAATACCGAAAATGTTAATACCGTCAGGCAGCGGATTAAAGGTATTGAGTTTGACGAAATTACCGATAGTTCCTATATTGTGCAAATCATTTCTGATAATCAAAATTCACCGTTCCCACAGCTTTTGGATACCGAACGGCCTGACCGTGTTGCGGCGATTCTGGCTGAAGGGAAACTGGCAATTATCGTTGATGGTTCGCCGCAAGCATTAATTGCACCCACGACGTTAGTTGAGTTTTATAGCTCGTTTGAAGATTATTTTTTAAATTGGATTATTGCCTCATTCTTTCGATTGATTCGCTTGTTTGCTGTCACGTTTTCCATTTTAGTAACACCCGTTTATGTTGCGACCCTAACGTACCATTTTGAGTTAATTCCCCAGGATTTATTGAATGCGTTGGTGGCTTCTCGAAGAGCGATTCCGTTTCCGCCCATATTGGAAGCTTTGTTTCTTGAATTAACGATTGAGCTCTTGAGGGAAGCCGGAGCCCGGTTGCCGACAAAGGTTGGACAAACAATCGGTATCGTTGGGGGGATTGTGATCGGAACAGCAAGCGTAGAAGCAGGTCTTACAAGCAATATCTTGCTCATTTTTGTTGCACTGGCTGCACTTGCTTCCTTTACAACCCCAGTATATCGGATGGGCAACACGATTCGATTACTTCGGTTTCCATTTTTGTTTTTTGCCAATCTATGGGGACTGTTAGGAATTGTTTTGTGTTTTTGTATATTGACCACCCACCTTCTGCGTCTAACATCATTAGGCAGACCGTTTCTAGAACCATTGTTCCCTTTTCGAAAACAAGACGTAAGGGATGCATTAATCCGTTTGCCGTTCACCATGCAAGCAAAACGGCCTTTATATTTAAGAACAGAACAACCGATTCGTTTTAATCCAAAATCTGTGAAGGAAAATAGAGATATCGATGAATAGAGGTACTTGTTCATGAGCCAAACCATTCCGGAAAATAGAAAAATTTCTCCATTCTTCGTATTTTTTATTGTTCACGGGGCACAGACTGGAATCGGTATTCTCGGCTTCCAAAGAACGATCGCGAAATCTGCTGGGTACGACGCATGGATGTCGATTATTTTAACGGGAACCGTCATTTCCATTCTCGTGTGGATGATATATAAAATGCTCTCGATAGTGGACGGTGACATTGTTTCGATTCATTGCTATCTGTTAGGAAACAAGGCCGGGAAATGGATTAGCTCGGTTTTTATCCTCTATTTTTATATGCTGATGGTAGCAGTCGTCCGAGGTTATATTGAAATCATCCAGGTATGGATGTTTCCGGATCTTGAGACTTTTTGGTTTTCGTTAGTGTTTCTTTTAGTTGTTCTCTATATCGTTCATGGCGGGTTTAGAACAGTTACGGGAATTGCTTTTTACTCTGTTGTCCTGCCAGCCTATATATTTTTAATATTTTTGTTGACGTTACCTTATGCTGATTTTAATAATCTACTTCCAATCTTTGATCATTCCATGAAAGACATCCTTAAAGCTAGCCGAGATATGACATTTTCTTTTTTAGGGTTCGAAGTATTATTGTTCTATTATCCATTTATAAAAAATCCACAAAAATCTCGAAAATTTGCGCAGCTTGGCAACATGTTTTCTACCTTTGTTTACATATATTTAGCGGTTCTAACCTTTAGCTATTTTTCTGAGGAGCAGCTTCAAAAAAATATTTGGGCCACCTTAACGATGTGGAAAATTATCCAACTCCCCTTTGTAGAACGATTTGAGTATATTGGGATTGCAAATTGGTTTTTCATTACACTCCCGAATGTAAGTTTATCGCTTTGGTGTGCCAGTCGGTTAGCCAAGCAGATTTTTTCGATCCGCCAAAAGACAACTTTACCTGTATTAGTCTTACTTGTTTTAGTAGGTACCAGCCTGTTAACTACAAGAGAGCAAGTCACATTATTTGGGGATTTAACCGGAAAACTCGGCCTTTATTTCTCGTTAGTTTATATTCCGATGTTATTTACCGCTACTTTAATTGCACAGAAGGTGAAAAATCGTGGGAATCATTCATAGGATTTTTATATGTGCTTGTACGTTATTGGTACTTAATGGTTGTGTCGAAAAAGAGATTTTGGATGATATAAATTTAATTAACGGAATTGGATTTGATCATTCTGAAAAAGGGAGAATAGTTGGAACCATTATTTTCCCTGTTTATTTACCTGATCAAGTACCAAAGAACAGAACATTAACCGCTGAATCAAATATGAAGAAGACAATTTTTCAAGATTTGCAGCGAGAGGCTGCAGACCCCATTGTGACTGGGAGTTTAGAAGTGGTTTTATTTGGAGAAGAGTTAGCGAAAAAGGATGGAATTCTTGAATTGGTGGATCCGTTTCAAAGAGACCCTGGCGTTGGTTCAGGACTCTATTTAGCGGTAGTAGATGGAAAAGCAAAGAAATTATTAGAGGGGGAATACGGAATTAAAGGAAATGCCACCCATATATTCGATCTAATCCAGCACAACTTGGAAGAAGAAGATCTTCCAAAAACCAATCTGCAGCGTTTTTTATTTGATTTTTATCAGGACGGTAAAACACCATTCATGCCTCGTCTGAAACAAATATCAAAGACCAAAGTTAGTTTAAATGGGATTAGTCTATTCAAGTATGGCAAGATTGTGGATACGATTCCGCCTCAGAAAATGTTTTTTTTCAAGCTTCTCGTAGATAAATATAGCCAAGGCCTTCATAGGGTCAAAATAGATGAAGGGGACGCTGCAGTTCGAGATATCCGATCTTCCCATCAATTTAAGCTTACAAAAAGAGGACCAGAGGAAATTGTGATTCATGTTAAAGTTAATGGAATTATCAATGAATTTACAGGAGGGGACCTCACGCCTGCTAAGGTAAAAAAAATACAAAAACAGTTTGAGAAAGACATCAATCAACAATGCCTTAAAATGATTAAACAGTTTCAAAAACAAGAAATTGACCCAGTCGGGTTAGGGCGGTTTGTAAAAACCCGGACACGGAATCTCGATGTGAAAAAGTGGACTAAAGCACATTATCAGGACCTAATCGTAAAGGTTGAATCTGAGGTGAACATCACTGAAATTGGAGTTATTCAGTAGGATTTTGGAACCGATGAACTTCGGAGGTTGGATAGTGAAAGTAGCAGACAAAAACAGCAGATATTTTGTAGGAGTTGCATTCTTTTGGAAAATGAAACGGCTACAAGAAAAATTCGTCGATACAATAATTTTACATCCGTTCTCAATAGTAACTATATCCACTTAAGGAATCCTTGGGTCACAGCTTGGTGGTCGGCGGCCTTTCCCGGTTTTGGGCATATTCGCCTGGGGATTTATGTTAAAGGGTTGATCTTGTTAATTTGGGAAATCATTATTAACGTTCATTCAAGATTAAATGAAGCAATGGTGTTTTCTTTTAATGGACAATTTGAACTTGCTAAAGATGTGCTTAATATTAAGATGCTGTTTTTATATATCCCTATCTATATTCACTGTATTTGGGATAGTTATCGGCAAACAGTGGATTTAAACAAACATTATCTTTTGGCAGAAAACGAAAGAGCCCCAATTGTTCCATTTATCATGAATGGTTATGCTTTGAATTATTTAGATAAACGAAATCCTTGGAATGCCTTAGTTTGGTCATTGCTTTTTCCTGGACTTGGCAATTTATACGTTCACAGAGTTCCAACCGGTTTCTTTATCGTTAGTATAACGACTGTTATAATCTATTTATCCAATTTCTTTGAAGCTGTTCAATTTACTTTAATGGGATCCTTTAATAAGGCGGGGGCAATTCTAGATCCAGAATGGGCTTTGTTTTTACCGTCAATTTATTGCTTTTCGGCTTTTGAAGCGTATGTACTTTCAGTCGAATACAACAAATTGTATAAGAAAGAGCAGAGTCAGTATTTGGAAAAAAATTATCAAAAATCGAACTTGCAATTATTCGAGTCCAAAGAGGAGTGAAAATGTGGGACATATCCATGTTATTTCTGCGTTTGAGCATTCAGCTTTTTTGGAATTAGCTCTAATAACATTGCATGAACAGGGGATTGAAAAAGAAAAAATAGTGGCTATTCCACTTAAAAAAATAAATGAACAGCCAAAGCTCCTTGACACCATTCATCGTGCAGATGGAATTAGCTTATTTGATTTATCTGCAGTAATGGCGACAATCTTTTCTATTCTTGGTGCATCATTTGGATTTGAATTAACATGGGGTCCGATAATTTGGGGTTTAATTGGATTAGGATTAGGATCAATAATGGGTTTCACGATTGATTATTTTTATAATAAGCGAAGCAAAAAGAAAAAATCTGCTGCTACTACAGAGGTTGTCCTAATTATAAAGTGCAAGGAAAGTGAATTTAAAACAGTAAAAAATATTTTATATGAAAATATGGCACTTGGTATAGGGAAATTAAAGATAAAATAAAAGCCTTACGATTGCGAACGTAGAAAACCGTAGGGCCATTAGAGATAAACATCAAGGTTGTGTAAAGCTTTACACGATTACATTAACCACCCTACTATCGCTCCTATTAGTACAATTACCCATGGGGGCAGCTTCCAATAGGTAAGAAGGCTGAATAATATGGCAGCAAAGGCAAAATCCTTTGGTGATATGATGGATGTAGTCCAGATTGGATCATAAAAGGCAGAAATTAAAATACCAACGACCGCGGCATTAACACCCATTAACACTCCGGTTACCTTTGGGCTCTTGCGGAGTGAGTTCCAAAAAGGAAGCGTGCCGAAAATGAGCAGGAAGGCAGGCAGGAAAATCGCAATCGTTGCAATGACACCGCCTTGCCATCCGTTTATGGCAGTACCAAGGTATGCGGCAAATGTAAACAAGGGTCCTGGTACCGTTTGAACTGCACCATATCCCGCTAAAAATTCTTCTTTGCTTAGCCAGCCGGTTGGGACTAATTCACGTTCTAGGAGTGGAAGAACGACATGACCGCCTCCAAAAACAAAAGAACCGGATCGATAAAAGCTATCAAATATTGCCAACAAATGTGAGGAGGTAAACTCACGTATGACAGGTAACATAAAAAGTAATCCAAAAAATAAAAACAAACATAAGACCGCAAAACGTCGTGAAATTGGAAACGATTGGACAGAAGCATTACTGGACTCATTATTTGGTTTAAATAAGAAATATCCAATCATTCCGGAAATCAGGATCACTATAACCTGTGAATAGGCAGTATGCCATAAAAGTGTCCCGACAATGGAGAATAATGCAAGTGCTTTTGTTGGTAGATTGGGGGTTAGTTTTTGTCCCATTCCGATTATTGCTTGTGCTACAACTGCGACCGCGACAATTTTTAAACCATGAATCCATCCAGCATTGCCAATATCCAATCCTTGAAGCAGGAATGCAAATAACATCAGGACCATGACAGAAGGAAGCGTAAACCCAATAAAGGATATAACTCCACCCAAAACTCCTCCGCGGATCACTCCGATTCCAATGCCGACTTGGCTGCTGGCCGGACCAGGTAGAAACTGGCATAAAACCACTAAATCAGCATAAGCTTTTTCGTCCATCCATTTTCTTTTTTGAATATATTCATTATGAAAGTAGCCTAGATGAGCGACTGGTCCTCCAAATGATGTCAGTCCGAGTTTGGTTGAAATGAAGAGAATTTCTAGTAGTTGCTTCATTCGTCTCGAGAACGGATTCATAAACAAACCACCTTTTGATAAATTTAATACTAAATTTTATAATAAAAAGCACCTGCCCAGTTGGCAAGTGCTAAATTACCTTTTAATTATCTCATTAATTCATCACGGTCAGCGGCATGAGGTGGACGTTCACACCATTCATGGTTAATCATAATATTCATTCCATCTTCAGCATATTTCCCAGCTTCAGCTGTAAGTCTTGCATAGTCAGCGATGATATCTCTTCTTTGGCAAGCTCCCATTGAAGCCACGTAGTATCCGATTCCTGATGCAATGATCATATTAACATGATGCATTCTTAACTTATCAGAAAAAGGGGCGCTTGTTTCATTTTCGACTTCATGATCCCAAGTCATTGGTGCAGGTAAATCATCTGTTGTAAAATAATTAGAGAAGACCCTATAATGTTTTTTGGCTATTTCTTTTCCTCTTAACATAAACTCACGGATTTCTTGTAATTTTGCAACCTGTCCAAATCCAACCAAGAGCGCTTCACCTAATTTTCTCAATTATTCCGATATGTTCTTTAGACATATTCATGGCATGGATTTGAATGGGTTTGATTTCTGTATCATCCACTTTTTCATGGAAATACTTAAAAACACAAATGGACATCGTATCAGCTAAATAATTGGTCCAAAGTGCTGTGAGTTTTGCGGCTGTTAAACGAATGCTATGTTGAGACTCCATTCAATCATACCTCCAATATTATACACTTAAGGTAGTTTTACCTTTTTTGTAAATAATTATAAAATTAATATAAAACATTATAGCGTCAGTAATTGAAAAAGACTTGAATTGCCCTTTGGTTTCTGCAGAGCTAATAATATCGTCAGTATTAAAACCAATTAAAGATATTCTATCGTTAAAAATACTTAATCGTTACGGAGTTGAAACATATAGTGAGCAGTACCTTCGCAAAATGGTATGATTTTTTTATGGGTCCGCTAGAACGTCATAAATTCATGAAGATTCGAATGGAATTGTTACAAAATGCAAAAGGAAAGGTTCTAGAGATTGGATCGGGAACTGGAGTGAATTTTCCATTATATAGGATGGCAGAAAGTGTGACGGCTATTGAATCAGGTCAATCTATGATTATGCAATCCCGTAAGAAGCAATCGCAAGCTGCCGTCCCGCTGGAAATTGTGAAAGCGGGTGCTGAACATTTGCCGTTTGCCGATGAAAGCTTCGATTCCGTTGTCGCCACACTCGTGTTTTGTACGATTCCTGAGGTAGACAGAGCTTTAGCAGAAATAAAAAGGGTCTGTAAGCCAGGAGGAACCATTCTTTTATTTGAGCATGTAAAAATGGATCATCCGTTTTTAGCAAAACTGCAGGATTGGCTGACTCCAACTTGGAAAAGGATTTGTGATGGCTGCTGTTTAAACAGGGATACTTATCATCATTTTCTTGAATCAGGATTTGAAGTCATTGAGACGAAGAAATATTATAAAGGGCTTTTTATTGCGGTAGAGATGAGAAAATAAAATAATGGGGGACAGCTATGGAAAAAATTTTGATTATTGAGGATGATGTCAAGATTGCTGAGCTGATTCACTCGTATATCGAAAAATACGGATATAAAGGGAAAATAGTTAAAGATTTTGAGCAAGTTTTGACCGAATTTAAAGAATTTGATCCCCATCTAGTTTTACTAGATATTAATCTCCCTACTTTTGATGGGTATTTTTGGTGCCGCCAAATCCGCACCGTTTCAACATGTCCGATTGTCTTTTTATCTGCACGCGGCGGAGACATGGATCAGGTGATGGCGTTAGAAAATGGCGGGGATGATTACATAACCAAACCGTTTCATTATGAAGTTGTAATGGCGAAGATTCGCAGCCATATGCGCCGTGTTTATGGTGAATATGCTCCGAAAACCGTAGAGCGGACGGTTGAGTTAGCAGGTCTGGTTTTGTATCTTGAACGGTTAGAGGTCTCATTTTGTGGCAAGGAAGCTACTTTAACAAAGAAAGAAGCCGATCTGTTAGAAATGTTTTTAAGTGGTTACCCTCGTGTGATGAGCCGAAATAAAATTCTTGAAACATTGTGGGATGACCTGGCCTATGTTGATGACAACACGGTAAGTGTTAATATGACAAGACTGCGCAAGAAACTATTAGAGATAGGGATAATCGATGCAATTGAAACGGTTCGAGGTGCAGGGTATCGAATAAATCCGACATGGAAAATAGAACCATGAAGTTATTTATACGTGATCATTTCCCATTCATCTATTTTTCGATTGTTCAAATCGTGATTATTTTGCTAGTGTTTTGGTTTGCTGGGTTTGATAATCTCTTAATAGTTGGGTATGCGGCCTTCCTATGGGGATGTGGACTAGTAGCCTATCTTTTTTTTCGCTATTTAAGTCAATCGGCTTTTTACAAAAAACTTTCGAACAGTCCAAACTCTTTGGAAGAATCCATCACAAAGACCAACTATACACCATTAGGAATCGCATTTGATCAATTTGCGGAAAATCAATTTCGGCATTATCAATCGCAGTTATCCTTTTGGGAGGAAAAGCAGCAGGAGCGGACTACTTTTATGAATCAGTGGGTTCATCAAATGAAAACACCTCTTTCAGTGATCGAACTTATCATTCAAGGAGAGGATGATCCTCGATTTGAAAGCATTGCTGAAGAAACTCATCGAATGCGGAAGGGCTTAGAAATGGCCTTGTACACGTCAAGATTAGATACATTTACAGAGGATTATTTTGTTGAAGAAATAAGTTTAGTTGATGTCATCGACAAGGTTGTCATCGAAAATAAGCATTATTTTATTCGTAATTATGTGTATCCAGAGGTTAAAGTGGATCGAGGCATCAAGGTGAGAACAGATTCGAAATGGTTAAGGTTCATCGTCGATCAACTATTAACCAACGCGATTAAATATTCGGCCGGTACAAGGGAAAGAATAACGATAACGGCTTTTTTTAAAGGAAATAACCCCATTTTAGAAATTAGGGATCGTGGTGTTGGAATTCCGGCAGCTGATTTACCGCGCGTATTTCTCCCGTTTTTTACAGGGGAAAATGGCCGGGTGTTTAAAGAATCGACTGGGATGGGGTTGTATTTGGTAAAACAAGTGGTGGCCAAGCTTAGTCACGAAATAGAAATAAAATCAGAGGTTGGTCAAGGGACGGTCGTTCGGTTAATCTTTTAGAAAATGTAATCTTTATCACTGAAATGTAATCTTTCGTTTCCCTATATTAGAAATAGGAGGTGACGATGTATGAAGGTGAAATATCCAGTAAAAGGTTCTTTTGATATTAAAGAGGTTAAAGCAGAGCTCAAGCCATTCGGTGGAATATGTGCCAAGGTTGTTGAAGATAAGCTTGAGTATCAAATTAAAGAAGAAAGCAAAGACGCAGCATACGAGCATTTAAAAGGAAAAGGGTATATTGAATAAAGAAGGATTTGAATACATAAAACCGCTTGGTTCATAAACTAAGCGGTTTTTTATGTTGTGCGCCCGGCATGGGTGCAGTCTATAGGGTGTAAGTCCCGAGCCACGAAGGCAGTTGTAGTGGTTAGCTTAACGCAAGGGTGTCCATGGTGACGTG
>NZ_JBKFGH010000039.1:0-63015 GCF_051233475.1 Neobacillus terrisolis
AATGGAACCTAAAAAAGATGACTCCTGTACAGTACAGGAATCATCTTTTACAGGTAGCCTAGGCCTTTTTTAAAATGTCCTTTACAAAGGGTACACTTTAAGGGTAACGGGTTCTATTTTGAAGTACAAAACCTGGAATGGCAGGTAAAAAAGCAAGTAATTTATCGTCAAAAAAGCACTGCATCTATCTCTAAAGGGTTGTGTTTTGAGGTGCATATCATATAAATAGCAATTAAAAAGGCTTGCAAACTGACATCAGTTTTGCAAGCCTTTTTTGGGGTTTATGGAGCTTTATTGACATATATCTTCTTATTCAACTTAACTGCTCCGTTCGTTTAAGTGAAAATCTTTACAATTAATAATTCCCTTTCCAGTTGTAATGCAAAAATCTGGCCCATAATAAAATAGGTTCATCACTTGTTTGAGATTTGCGCCCGTTTTGTTTAAGTACATTACTTAACAAACACATTATAAGAATACTGCCCAATAAAGAAAAAGCGATTGCTTTTAACTCTAAATCGCCACTATTCCTTCATATGATGGTAAATATCCCCTCTTATTAAAAAAGCTTATTCACTTTCAATCATAGACAACAATACTTTTTCCATTTCTTCTTTTGACAAATTATCTGCAGTCAAGATAATTTTGTACCCTTTTTCTAATACAGTTACCCTCATGACACCCCATTCTTCTTTTGGGGATAAATAATCCAACTCAAAACCATTTTAAAGTCTCCAGGAATGCTTTTGCCTGCAACAGTTGTAGCACATTTTTAATGTATATACATTATTATCCAGTACAAGCTTCTCATTATTGCATATGCTGTAACAAATCTATCAGAAAGGAGTAAAAAAAACATTTAGTGCAAGTATAAGGGTTTTCAAGAAGTTGGTGCCTTTTTATTTTCCACAAACATCTGTCCTTAAGGCTGTACCATGATGAATTTTCGAAATTAAGGATAATAGGTTTATAAATACATTTTTAGGAGGAATATTATGAGCGATAGTTTATTTATCGAAGACGGTAGCGACAACACCGTCAAACGTTTCGACGCAATATCTGGGGATTTCTATGGAACTTTTGTCGTACCAGGTAGTGGTGGCTTGAATGGTCCTCGCGGTCTTCTATTTGACCCTGTGGGCAATCTTCTTGTCTCAAATCAGAACGTGGACAAGCATAAGAATGGCAGCGTCTTAAAGTTCAACGGCCAGATCGGGGTGTTATTAGGCGAGCTAGTCAGTTCAAAAGATAAAAACGCACCTTTCTCACCGCGAGGCACCATCCTATCCGACGACAACGTTCTGTTTGTGGCGGATCAGATCAACAAAAATAACAAGAAGCCCGGAGAGGTACGGGCATATGATGGCTCCACCGGGGCATTTCTAGGTAATCTCGACCATTCTGGTTTCGACGGGGAGTTCTATCCGCGCGCTGTGATTATCGGTCCCGACGGCTTGTTGTATGTATCTGTCCGCAATAATCCCAATACAATTGAAGGTCAATTAGGAGGTTCAGTGCTGCGCTTCAACCCAGTGACGAGGATGTTACATGATGTGTTCGTTGAGAGCCATGATGACCTCCATCGTCCTGAAGGATTGGTTTTCGGCCCCGACGGCAACCTCTATATCACGAGTTTCCGAGAGGACTCCGATGACACGGACAAAATCCTTATCTTCAACGGCGAAGGCGATTTTCTCTTCAAGATAGACCTATATATTGCCGGACAACAGCCTCGCGCATTCGCACAAGCAATTCTGTTCGGACCGGATGGGAAACTGATTGTCCCTATTACAGGACCAGGTCCCCTTACAGGCAACCCTTTAGGACCTGATACTGGTTCAGTACGCCGATACACTGTCGACGTACTGAATAATAGTTTTGAATTTGAAGTCATCGTGCCTCCCGCAACAGAGAATGGACCATTAGGGGAACCATGGTATCTATCATTTGGAAATACGAACCACGCAACACTGGCTTATGGTTTTGAAGAGATGGGATAACAGCGATTGATGGATGAATCAGATAAGCGCCATTGCACCGGTGGAGCTGGTGCCTCTTGTTTACAAGGGGCACTTTACCGTTTTCATCTACTTTAAAGATTGTTATATTGCCCAATCGTATGATATAGTCAGCCAGTTTTTACAGTCTGACCGCCTTTATTTTAAGAGGGTATAAATTGGAAGCTCGGGAAGAACGATATTGCCTGTTGGACATAAACTGAATACTAAAACCATTCCTTATGCATTCCTTTTAGAAATTGTTCAGTGATGGGAAAACCTGAACTCTCACCAATTATGGAATCGATTCCACAATATGGACATAATGCTGTATTTTCATCATCACACCAATCTGTAATTTGAGAGGGATTAAAGGTTTTCAGACAATAAAAGCAGCCACATATTTTATCCTTTTCTAATCGCTTTCGATGATGGCTACTAAAATTGTGTGCAATTTCAAATTGTTTCTCCACTTTTTTCACCTTCTTTTAATTACACAAAGCCCCCGCCTTTTTATATGTATTCTTGACTTAGGACATAGAATCCTTCTTTAACTAGAGCCCCCGTTAGTGTAAGTACATCTCTTCACAAAGTACCCTTTTCTCTATGTTGACTGGCTCAATCTTTCTAGTAAAAAGAGCATTGATGTCGATTTAATGCTCTTTTTACTTGTTATCGTTTTTAACACAAAGCTGTGAAGCTATCTCTTGTACCCGTTCTATAGTTACTCCATCTCTAAATTCCACCGATAAAGGATGGTCGATTGGTTCGAGTTCTATGAAAGGTCGAATTCCATCTGGTCGAGGATGGACCATTGTTTTTAAGTTTACTGTTTCAGGATAACAAGGCAAATCGGTAGATAACCACCCAAACATTGGTTCCAATAATTCTTGTTTATCCCAGTGATCTTTTATATTGTTAAAATTAGCTTTGCTTAATGAAACCCATACACCCCAAATTAGGTGTTCATCGGTCCCAATAATAGGAATCTCAATACATCCACGAATAAAGCAATGTTCATTATCCATAATGCATAAATCGTCATCTAGCTCAAACCTATCCTCTCGCTCTTCAGGTGCAGCATCATAATAATAGACAGGAGCTTGATCTCCGTAACTTGTAGGAAGTTCTTCGTGATAATTACCGCAACAACTACAAGTGTATCCCTTAATTTTAGTCATTTTGTTCCTCCATTAACTAATTTCACCATTTAAATCTTCTTTAACTTCTTATTCATAATTCGTTATCCAAAATACTTATTCCTTCACTCAACTCCATCCGTTAGCTGACCAAGCAAAAAGACCGCCGCAGCGATCTTATCTTTAACTATTGCCCCCATTAGTTCAATAAAAATTAATAACTTCACCAAATGCTTGTAATCAAGCGAATTATCATTCTTGGTATAAACATTATGATGTTCCAGAATACTTCAAATATTATAGATCCACCAATCTCATCTAGCATTTCTTTAAAAATACCATCCTTCTTTTCTTTTTTTTCCTTTGTCATCCTACGTCTCCCAATCACATAATTTATACCATCTGTAACTAAACTGACCCGTTTGTTCAATAAGAAAAGTGTTGCCTTCGTAACTCCTTGTTGAGCTCTCGTACCCGTTGCGGAGGAAAAACTAAATTCTTTTATATAAATACCTTGTCTATTTCATTCCTGTCGTAATCCAAGATCCAATCATTGTATTCTTCATAAATATTTCTAATTGATTCGAGCGATGTCGCTAATAAATCACAACCTCTGTCATCGTAAACGTGTAAGATAGTTTTCTTATTGATATTTATGAAGTAAACTCTATGGAAAATACTCGGTTTCAACCCCAAGTCTTGATTGCAAATTGCGTTTAATAATGGGACGTATTTAAAATCAGATGTTTTGCAGCATAGAGAAAATCTATGAGTTTTATATGTACCTTCTTCATCATCCTATGGGAATATATAAGGTATTGCTTGGTGTTTTAACCTTAACAATAACGATTTTTCAACATAGCGAGAAAATTTCTTTAACTGATGTCTAATGTTTTTGCCCCTATCAAAATCATTTACATCCATCACGACAAAAATATCATCCATAGGAGAATGTAAAGCTTCAAATAACGTAATTGCCCTTTTATAACATCCCAGCACATAAGGGTAATTGGGGTAGTCATATTCTCTTTTCCACTCCACCCCTAGTTCAAACCGTATACCAATATCCCAACAATAAAACAAGGGTGGTCTAAGTTCTAAGTTTGGAAAATTCTCATTCATAAAACTGTTTAAAAGCATTTTGCACCTCTTTTCTGACCATCATAATAACATCGCACTTGAACTATCCTGCTTCTTTAGTTCAATAACAACATAACTTCATCGAATATATCTTTGTATTTCCTATAAATTTATCCATATGGATCGAAGAGTTTTCCTTTTGGTGTCTTTGGTAGACTTCCTATGTTCTGTAATGATTTTATATGATGTTCTAAGCATAAATTAAGACCTTTTATGGCTTTGTTATAATTTCAAACCTAATTTTCGGTAAAATTCAATTGGCACTTCTAAATTTTTCACAGGTAAATGTGCTTCATAAAGCCCCTTTATCAATTCTCCCATCCCCTATATATAGAAATTATTTACTTTAAAAAGAATATCTTCTTCAACAATCCTGCCCATAACAAAAATAGGCGCATCTCTTGTTTGAGATTTGCGCCCTTTAGCCGAATAAACTTTAAAAAATATTAAAGAATTTGTACAATTACATACCCGTAAAAAATAGGATAATTACGAGCTTTTTTTCTAGTTTTCGTTCTGCTGCTCATGTATTCTCCTTCTTCACTTTGTTCCTCTCAAAGCCTAAATATCGAGTCCCTTGAAAGTTTAGTATTCCAATGTCATCTTCAGAAAGTAAACCATACTCTTTACCAGAGACATGGAACTCAGAGCGGTCACCACTTTCGAACTCGAAAGTAACAAAATATCTTGTATGTGTGCTTAAAGAATGATGGTGATGGTTGTCTTGTAGATGATGCATATTGGAACTTTTGGAAACATCTACTCGTTTTGATTTAACAATAGCTGGCACACTTTGTTTCGGAGACTGCTCATTTTTGTGCCACTGACCAATCCCTTTGAAAACTGAAAATAAAATACTACCGATAACTACCACCAAAATAATTCCAATAAAAATAGGGACGATTTGAAACATAAGATCACCCATAAAAAATGGTTCTGACATGTAAACACTCCTTCGGTTACATCTTTGAATTATATACGAGTATAAATATGAAGAGTTTCATAAAGTAGATACTTCTAAATTCTGTATAGGTATTCCTTCTTTAATAAAACTGAACCATTACTTTCAATAAGAAAAAGCTCCTCAGTTATTGCTTCGGTTATCCTCAACAATCTGATCCGTTAGTTCAAGAACTTCAAAAAAAAGAGCGTCAAACCCTTCTTGATAAACGCCACCTATAGTGCAATAAGATAATAATAAACGTGCTTTATTTTATTAGCTCGATAGTTTCAAGCTTCCCATTGTCTGGTGAACGTTTAAAAGCTATAACTCTATAAACGCAAAATAAATAAATCCTAACATCCAATATAATGCAATTTTTTGATCTCTAAATAATTTGTTTATTTCTATCTCTTCTTTTTTATTTATATTCATATTCATTCCTCTCAAATAAATACTATTCCAGATGATACATTAACTAACTTGCTTGTAACTTCAACGAAATAATGTATTACTCCTTATTGAAGTAATGCCCCTGATAGTGAAATTAAAATCCATTGCCTTGAAAAAGGACCCTCAACAATTCAACACCAAGAAAATAAAAGAAAGTCAAAATAATGGAAATAGCTAATGAAACAGTTTTCCATTTCCCAAGTGGACTTAGTATAAAAAGAATAAGTGATGAAAGAGTGCCGATAATCATAATAATTCTAAATAGTGTCACATCCAGGCGTATATAAAAATTGGCAATAAAAAAAGTAATAATGAACAAACATAGAACTAAAGAAATTTCCCCAAACCTTTGTTTCACTTATGTTTCACCTCCTGTAAACTTCCAAAACTCTATTAGAATAGTATGTGGTGTCCTAATAAAGCCTCCACTAAGGAAATTAAGAAAATAGTTACAACAAAAGTTTACGTATTTATTTAATCCGAATTAGCAACAATTCCTTCTAACTTGTTAAAGGTTCAATAGCAAAAAAACAATTAATGTTCCCACAAACACAACTGCCTTATTTACCAAATATTAACACAATCGACCATCATTTTTGATTTTTTCTGTGAATTCTTATTGAACAAACCTGACCCGTTAGCGCAAAAAGAAAAGGCCGTTGGTAATGACAGCTCCAATCTCCAACTCTTGCAACCTGTTACTTTAATAAGCTACTTAATAAATTGGTGTCCAATTATAAATAACCGCTAAATAATGAGCACTTCTTAAAAATATTTCGGAATTTGATCTATTGACAGTCTTGAAATCAGTTTGTAATTCTCATCACTGCAGCGTACCATACAAACGGATTTGGGATATCGCTGCAAATTTTCGGGAAGTTCTTTAAAACCTAGCCGATCATAAAACATAGGGGATATATCGCTGAAAAGCATAAAAATAGGCTCGATGCAATTTTGTTCGATATGAAATAAACACTCTTTGAGCATTTCGTTCCCGTAACCTAGTCCACGATAATCGAGGTCTATGACAACGGAACCAAGCCCAAAAAGAGGAACAATCTTATCGGCAACTTTTATCTTCAAAGACAGAACAATGAGTGAACCGATAATATTGTTTTCTTTATCGACATAGACATATCGACTGCCAAAATCATCCTCTTTTTTATTTTCTTCGACATATCGCTCAAAGGTTCTCCCTTTTGACCACTCCTTATAGCCCATTTTATAAACATATTCCAGTTCCTGCGGTGCAATCTCTCGAAATATCATACTACTCACCTAGTTTCATTTTTATTTATCATAAACCAATCCATAATTACCTGATAGGTCCAATTATAATTAGAAGTCCTTCATCGGATAACCGGGAAGAAATTTACGAAAATCACCTGTGAATTTGGATAGAACTCGAATTAGGATTAAACTCAATCCATCCACCTAAAAGCATGATAAAAAGAACATACATTTATTCATTTTCTACATCTAAGGTTGATAAATTGATATTCCTTAATTTTACAAAATCATCTTCAAATTGTCCTTGGGAAGGGTGATAAAGAAAGAGAGGTCTATTTTAATATACGTTGTGACATTAGTTGAAATGATACTTAGATCTACTTCAAGCTAAAGAACCGACTATTTTTGTTACTGAACGGCATCCACATAAAATGAGCATCATTGCCCAGTTAGGTACATTATTAAACGAATTTCAGCCGTGCAGGGATCAACAAAGAAATCCACCTACACCAATTATTCCATAGCTATGCTACGCAACTATTGAATAATGGAGCTCCTATTGATGTAATACAAAGTTTACTAGGGCACGAAATCAGCGAGACCACTAGGTTTTATGCTCAATTTAGTGGAAGTATTAGAAGAGAATTTTATAGAAAAGATTTTTAGCTAAGTAAGAGAAAAAAAGCAACGGATCCGCTGCTTTTTTCTTTTCTGCCCACGTTTGTTTAAGTACAAAATTTCACAACTTATTTCTAAATAAGTTGTCAAAACAGATTTATCTTTAGATTTAAACACCCGTTGTTAAAGAACTTATGCTGTCTAACATTATCAACAATTCATTATAATTAGATAATGTTTCTATATCTTCAACTTTAGAACCAGATTTAAAAAACAAAATCTCCCCTGTACCATCGTTAATTTGATTTCTTGCTTCGAGAATTCGTTTTAAGTTTTTAGCAGTTCCAATACTTCCAGAAATAATATCCACTTCTTCAGGAAATATTTTCTTTATACTTTTTTCAAAATATGGGAAATGGGTACATCCAAGAACAATCGTTCCAAATTTCTTTAAATCAAACGAAGATAGTTTTTCTTTTAAATATGGTAAAACCTTCTCTTCTCTAAATTCAAAATTCTCAGCGAATTCTACAAGACCAGGAAGAGGTAGACTTTCAACAATATCTTGATGGTCTATACTTTTCACAAGGTTATGAAACTTTTCCTCTCTGAGAGTCAAATTAGTTGCCAACACTAATACCTTTTTTCGTTTTCCTCCACAGCTTTGAACAGCAGGTTTTACGGCTGGTTCAATACCCAAAATAGGGAAATCATACTTTTGGCGAAGGTCATCCACTGCGATACTGGTTGCAGTATTACAAGCAATGACTAATGCTTTAATTCCTTGATTTGCCATAAAATCAACAGCATTAAATATGTATTCCCTTACCTCTTCTTTTGGTTTTTCACCATATGGAACGTGTGAAGTATCCGCATAAAATATGTAATCTTCATTCGGTAGAAACCTCAATGCTTGATGAAGGACGGTCATTCCACCTATTCCAGAATCAAAAAAACCTATTTTCATGACTTTCACTTCTTTTCCTAAATTAATAACTAATTTAGAATATCATTTTTTAATAATTTTTGTTATTCCTTTATTCTTATTGAACTAACCTGACCCGTTAATACAATAAGAAAAAGCTGCCGGTAATGACAGCTTCGTTTTAGCCTAAATATTTTTAATCAATATAACCTTTACCCTTTAAAAACTCATAAGCTGATGTTTGATTTTCTTCCTTTATTTGAAACTCAAGTGAACCCTCAACCAGTTTAGCGCACCGTCCACCGTAAGGTTTAATAACTTCTTTAATTTCTTTTAAGTCAACAGTTTTTTTTAGTTGATAATTTACTTTTTATTAGAATAACATCTCCAATAGCATATAATAATGACTAAATTTATATTTTATTCAAAAACAATAATTCATTTCAAGTTACCCCTACTTTATTATTTTAAGCATGTCTTGAAGCCAGAACGCCAAGAAGGATATATTGGTTTCCATCCATATTCTTTCGCCTTACTATTTGAAGCTCCGCGTTCACCTCGATCACAACCATCTTCAACTATAGGCTCTGGAGCGTCAATAATAGAAGCATATACAGGTAACCAAACTTTCCCGGAAGCAGGCTCGTCATCGACTATATTCACTGGTCCATTCGGCCATTGTAGAGCTTGTACAGCAGCTTGTGCAGCATCTTCAACAGATAAAAATGAAGTTACACTATCATTTGCCTTTACCTCTTGATTAACGATTTGTTCAGCAATGATTCCTCCCTGCTCATACCAGTCCCCGGTCCATAAAGCATTCCATATCGAAGAATAACGTATTCGGGCATTTCAGCAACAGCTGACTCTAAAGCTGCTACACCATCAACATTAATTTTTCTAGGCATAGGTGCATCAAAAATCTAGAGAAACTTCTTCAGAAGCATGTATCTGACCCGGCTCATATGTGAAAGCTAAGCTTTGAGCAATAATTTTCTTAACACCAACTTCTTTACTTGCATCTACAAGTTTGCGTGTTCCTTCAACCCTTATTTTAGCATTGTCTTCTAAATTGAAGCTCGACAATGATGTTAGTTGATGAATAACAACTTCAGGTTGAACCTTGTGAAATGCATTGAATACAGAATCACGATCCAATGCATCCCCCTTCACTGGAGTAACCCCCATTTCTAGAAAAAAGTTGTCATTTTTGTTTTCTCTAGTCATTGCAAATACTTCGTGTCCTTCTTTCAATAATAATGAAACCATTTTACGTCCAATAACTCCAGTAGCTCCAGCAATAAAAAGCTTTATACTACTACCTCTTTCCGTATCATATAGAATATTTATTACTTAATGGTTGATTCATTAATGTAAAGGGTTATATAAATCTTCATTTGATAAATATGGTAAAAGTATCTAAAGTGGTTCATTGGGATTCCTTCTTTTTAAAATCTGAAACAAACACTATAAGATGTTCATTGGGAGTTGTTATTTTTCAGTTGCTGTATTCCCCATTGCAATAGAAATTCTATTCCAACTGTTGATTTGATTGATTATTAGAACAAGGTCAACATATTGTCTCTCGTCATAATGTTTGCGTACTCGTTGATAAAGCTCATCTGGCACACGTTTTGTCGGGATTAAAGTCACGTACTCTGTCAATTCAAGAGCTACTTTTTCTGCATCTGTGTAAAATGTACACTCTCTCCAAGCACTAATACAATATAAACGTTGTTCCGTTTCCCCCATTTTTCTAGCATCTGCCGTGTGCATATTTAAACAATACGCACAACCATTTATTTGAGAAGCACGAATTTTTATAAGTTCACGAAGTTTACGATCTATGTCTGTAGTTTTTGTATACTTCTCCATTTCCATCATTATTTTAAGTCCCTCTGACGCTACATTGTAATAATCAATTCGTTGTTCCAATTTAATTCCTCCTAAAAAGTTTAAAAGATAGAACCTTAAATACAATTACGGATAATATCAATCGCCGATTAACATTGTCTATAATATCTTATTTATTTTATTATGTCAAACCTCTGTTAACTGTTAATTGATACCAAAAGTACATGTTTGACAAAGAAATAAAACATATCTAAGATTAATTAAAATAGTCTCATTTATGAAGAAGGTGTTTTAATGCAGTATAGTATTGGAGTTGAGTATGCTCTTCACTGCCTCGTCTATTTAATTGATAATCCTGAAGATTCTCCCCTTGGAATAAAGGAATTATCCTTTTTTCAAGGCATTTCAGATACATATCTCTCAAAGATTTTTAGTAAATTATCTAAGGCTGAGATTGTAAGTTCAGTTCCCGGTGTTAAAGGTGGTTTTAAACTTGCTAAATCTCCAGATGAAATTTCGTTTTGGGATGTAATTGAAGCAGTTGAAGGTCCTAAGCCTATTTTTCAATGTAAAAACATTAAGGATAATGGTTATTTTTATAGAGAAAACTGCTGTTCAGCTCCCCCTTCTTGCACTATCAATTTAGTTATGCTCTCTGCAGAAGAAAAAATGCGTGATTTTTTGCGCAGTAAAACACTTTCATGGTTAAATGATGAGCTTGATCGTGTCTTACCAGAACAAATACGTGAAGATACTCGGAAATATTTTTCGAAGAGCGACATATAAAAAAACCTCTCGTGAAATTCCTTAATAAAGAGGAATTTAGAGAGGTTTTTTTAATTCAAGGAAAATGTATCTTTCAATTGTTTATTGATAACTTCAACCAATTCTCAACTAACCTGTTTCCTTTAGTTTAAGAATAATCTTTCATAATCTCTTCTAAATTTTAACCTATAAATCCAATTTTCTTTAAAGGCGTTGCTACACAATCTGGCCCGATTGTTGAATAAAAGCTAAAGACGATTCTTCAACTAAAATGCCTTTTACTTTAAGTACATTCCTTCACAATCTCAAAATATTAATACCCGTCCGAAGTTGAAGAAGTAACACAAAAATAAGCCTTAATTCTTAAAATATGTGTTAATCCTTCTTGAATCAACGCTTAGCTTAATATCCCTTACTGTTTTATTTCATATTATCTTCGTATTATAATTTTACCTTAAATAAAATTGAATTAATTAATTCTAAAAGTAAAAACTATTTATTAAAGGAGGATAATTAATGAAATATAAAGTAGAGAAAACTATCGAAATTTCATCCTGGATAATTGTGTCATTATTATTAATAAAATTTACACCAAAAAATAGAATTCGTGAATCACTAGTTGTATTTTTATTTAAACAAGTATTAACATGGATTTTTGGATTACTAGTGGTAGAAAAAAACTTAATTTCCTATCCTTCTCGCTTATTTTTCAAAAAAGCAAATAAAGCTTCTTTTTCATTTGAATACTTTATATATCCTGGACTGTGCGCTTTATTTAGTTTGTACTATCCAAAAAATAAATCTAACCTTTTAAAAGCCCTGCATTGCTGTATTAGTACTTCTGTAATAGTCATCTTTGAAATAATTGCAGTGAAATATACAAAATTAATTAAATATAAAAAATGGACTTGGTATTGGAGTTTTATAACAATTTGGATAACTGATTACTTAACACAAGCTTTTCACAACTGGTTTTTTAAAACTAAATTTCATGAATAAAAAGGGGCAGTTAGACTGCCCCTTTTATTAAGTTAAATGCACGATATCAGTCAAGTGCTATAAAAGATAGGACTGGATTTTTAACTCTCTAGTTCCACTCCACGTTACTTTACTAAGAAAAGCTGTCAGAGTTGGCAGCCCTAATTATTTAGGTTACCCTTTAATTTACCTAATTTCTTTAAAAATCCGACAAAAACTCTAATTGTAAACATTGTGAAAGTACCGATCTATTTTCAAAAATAATCGTTACGCCAGTTAAAATGTTCACCGTACTAATTTCCCAATTTGTTAGTCTGCTAATTCTATAGACATTAATCATTAGTTCTAGAGGAACAAAAACCATAACAGCGTAGAGAATACTAGTAACATTTAACTTAATGAAATACTTCATTAACTAAGCCCCCCTTTTAGTTAATAAATTATTTAGTTAATTGAATTATTTTTCCTGTTCCGCTTCCCAAGAGAAATCGCAGAAGCAAAAAGAAATATCAATGCTAATCCTCCAACCATCATTGAATAGTCAAAAAATTCTTTAGTACCAGACCACCCGCAATAGATGCAATAAACAACAAAATAAATAATACAGTATAATTTCTTTTCACAATTTTTCACCGGCCCTCAGAAATATTTTACCATAAAAATCCATTTTTACTGTTAATATAACCTGACCCGATGCCCAATAAAAAATGCGTCTCCACTTTGAAGACACGAACATTTGCACAAACTTATTTAATTAGGAAATTGTATAATATTGGAAAAATTTTAAAATTCCATTAAAATACAGTAAAAAGCCAAATACATTGGGAGGTGAATTAAAGTGAAATTCCGTTCAAAAACAGACAGTTTTTTTGTAGTAATCATATCAATCACATTATTGGTCATTCTTACTGTATTAATAATTCCTCTTTTCCTAGATAAAGAGAGAACATCTATTGATATTTTTACTGTACTTTCCTTATGTATTTTATCAATTGGATTTGTTCTGTGGTCTGTATTTTCTATTAAATATGTTTTCGAACAAGACCACCTGTTTATTAAAGGGGGATTGTTTAAGAGCAAAATTCCATATGATGAAATAACAGGATTAGCACCAACAAAAGATATTTTTACTGGTTATCGACTGTTATCATCAAAAGACGCTTTAGAAGTATTTTATAAATCAGCATCTTTTGGAAGTGTAAAAATTACACCAAAAAATAGAGAGCTTTTTATTTCCGAACTAAAAAAACGCTGTCCTAAAGTGTAAATTAATTAATAGACATTTAAGTGAAAAATGGAATCCAAAAAACAAAAGGCTTCAGAGTAAAATGAAGATCTTTTGTTTGTAACATATTTCCACATCCTTATTGAAAGGATAGTAAAAATAATTTAGGTTAAAATCGTTAGGACTAATCTAATTGACATTACTACCACAAAGCAAAAAGGACATATGAAGCTCCCAATGGCGTTTGCATGTATTGCATACGCTTTTTTATTTTTAGATGTTGTTTAAGCAAATCGCTGATTTTGTCCTAATACGATGATGTTTGCCCAATCACTCCTTGTCTTATGAAAATATATATACATAGTAAGAGTGGTTTTCTATCGAATATTCCAATGGGTGGTGAAAAGACATGTGTTGGTCCTATGGCTACGGCAGTGGGTATGGCTACGGCGGTGGGTATGGTGGCAGTAGCTTTGTACTAATCGTTGTATTGTTCATTTTGTTGATTATTGTACTTTCCAGTTGGTGTTAATGTTCAAAACGTACTTTTTAAGTAAATGCTGGAGCTGTTATAAATGAGTGATAGATTGGGAATGTCTTTTGCGTTAATCGTGGTATTGATTATTCTACTGGTCATTATAGGAGCTTCTTTCCTGAGCTACTAAATTATACAGGGCAGGCAAGGTTAATCTGTCCTTTTGTCTGAAATGAAAGGAGGATGAATTAAATGCCATTTTTTAGATTTGACCGAAGAGATCGGTTTAGAAGAAGACGGTTTTTCCCTTTTGTATTTGTAATCGATATAGAGAGAAGAAGACGGTTTGAAATAGAGAGAAGAAGAAGATTCTTTTAAGCAAATGATTTAAACAGTATTTCTAGGATCCAACGGATAAGAATGAGCTGCCACCACAGACAGCTGTTCTTATTGAGTTAAGAAACTGGTTGATGAAGGCTATTCTAGGACCTAAATGGGTCCTTATTGTTTTAGTAAATATCCACTTTAATATTTTACAGGGCTATTATTAAAAAAAATCCCTTTTTGCACTCACCCGATAGTTTAAGTACAAACCTTCACATTCTCAACTATTATATTAACATAAATCTCCAATCTACCCGACTTCGTTTATTGAATAAGAAAAGCGATACCTTTCTTACCCATAAAAAAATCTGATCCACAAGCATAGTTATATGCTGTAGATCAGAATATTGATGGTTTTTATAAATGGAAACTAAACTCAAACAGCGGACTTACTGGCATTTCATCATGAATGCGGCGAATTGCCTCCACCAGCAATGGTGCAACGGATAGTACCTTCATTTTTTCGATCATTTTCTCATCAGCCATTTTAATCGTGTTGGTTACGACTAATTCTTTAATCGGTGACGCTTCAATATCCTTAACTGCTGACCCAGACAGTAAAGCGTGAGTGCAACAAGCGTATATCGTTTTTGCTCCTTCTTTTTCTAAAGCGTGAGCTGCTGTTGTTATCGTCTCGGCTGTATTGATTAAATCATCAATGATAATCGCATTTTTCCCTTTAACCTGTCCGATCACATTAATAGATTCAGGGCTATCTGGCTCTGAATCTCGCTTATCAATTAAGGCGATTGGAGCCTGTAATTGGCTGGCCAGCTTTCGTGCTCTGGTAACTCCACCTTTATGTGCGGCTACCACGACGACATCCTCTAATTTCATTTCTTCATAGTAATGAGAAAGAATCGGAGCGCCTCTTAATTCATCTACAGGGATATCAAAAAACCCCTGCATTTGTGGAGAGTGGAAGTCCATGGTAATCACTCGTGTCGCTCCGGCAGCCTCGATCAGGTTTGCTACCAGCTTCGCAGTGATCGGTTCCCGAGCCCGAGCCTGGCGATCTTGTCTTGCATACCCAAAGTACGGAATCACCACGTTAATCTCTTTGGCAGAAGCCCTTTTCAACGCATCCACCATGATAAGAAGTTCCATCACATGTGTATTGACCGGTGTGCACGTTGACTGGACTACATACACATCACAACCACGTACACTTTCGTCGATACTAATTTGAATTTCCCCATCACTAAATTGAGTGACAGAGCTTTTCCCCAACCCACAGCCCAACAGTTGGGCCATCTCTGCTGCAAGTTCTTGATTTGAATTTAATGCAAAAATCTTAAGATCACTTGTCTGTTTAACGTTCACCTTTTTTCCCCCACGAAAAAAATTAATCAATTACTTGCCTATTAATCTAATATTACTATAACGCTTCCTAGAAGAAAACATGAATGTGAACAAGGGGACGGTTCTCCTGTTTCTTTTGAAACAGGAGAACCGTCCCCTTGCGTCCCTTCACTTGACAAAATCCAGTTATTGAAGCATGTTTTAAGAGAGAAGTGAATAAATTCATACAAAATGACTCTACTGAAAAGAGTGATAATCATGAAAGCCATTTCTTTTAAAGCATTTGCAATCACAAATGAAATTGATTTGAACAAAATTGCTATTTCCTGCGGGATCCCAAAGAAATTCACCTGGGAACAACCGCTAACCCTCAGAGGCGATATTCTAACCTCCATCCTTCAAAAAAAAGTGGACGAGTCCCAAATGGTTTTGATTTTTTCTTTCGGCAGCGTTGTCTTCATCAATCTTATACATATTGAAGAGATTATGGTGTTTTTGGATTACATTCAATCCTTCGAACCGGATATCGACCTCAGAAATGCTGACAGATATTTTGACGATTATAGCCTTCATATTGGGGAAAACGAAACAATAGAGTTGACCGATGAATTTGTCGTCGTTCCTGAACTCGAAAGCTTCCACCCTGAATTAATTTCCACCGTGCTCGCTAAATCAGTGGCACTTGAAAAAACCGAGGAACAACTCGGACAAATTCACGATAAGCTTGAAGCTATGATCGACCGTCTGGAAAAAGGAAAACTGCGTATTGGAAACAAGGAACTGGCAAGAACCACCGCAAAAATTGTTCGCCATGAATATAACACACTCGCGTATATCATGATTCTGGATAAAC
This sequence comes from Neobacillus terrisolis, assembly GCF_051233475.1. NCBI lineage: Bacteria > Bacillati > Bacillota > Bacilli > Caryophanales > Bacillaceae > Neobacillus > Neobacillus terrisolis. The sequence goes on from NZ_JBKFGH010000039.1 coordinate 16,279, forward strand.
CGGAAATCACATGGACAAGCAGTGTTGCAGGTGAATTTTATGACAAAATGCTAGAATTCTTTGAATTAAACGATCGATATAAAATATTAAAAAGCAAAACAGAGATTTTATACAATATTATGGATGGCTTCTCCACCATCAGCCACTCAATCCGAGGTCTATTCGTGGAATGGATTATTGTTATCCTCATCGTATTTGAAATTTTCTTAACCCTACTTGAAAAATGGATTTGAATCGAGGGGACGGTTCTCCTGCGTCTTTTTAGTGACGTAGCAAGAACAAATCACTCCGCAATAATTTTTCTACACATAAGCAAATAATCATGAAATGGGGTAATGGTGATGCGGTTACAAATATCGAAAATGTCCCTTGCCATATTTCTTGTGCCCATTGGAATAATCATCATTAGTTATTATGGTGGTGGAATAATTGGAGCTTTACTAGGAATGAACATGGTCAATGAATGCAGCAATTGCGACGATTTCGTCGTCAATGGGTTACGTGGATACGAATCGCTAGGGTATCTTGGTAATATCATAGGCAGACGTATTGGATTAATATTTGGAATTATTACTTCTATCATCATTTTAGGGTGTAGAATCATTAGAAAATCCAAACAGCGATGATGCATTTCAATAACAAGCTAGCCTTATAATCAATCCTCATAAAAACATGAATTTTTTCTGTAATGAAATCCATTCCAAGCCCATAAAACATAATCATGCTGGTTTATTTGGAGGGGTTTTCGTGACAAAAAATTATCATTTGGATCCTGGTTATGTAACCATACCCGAGGCCAATAAAATTGTGCTCCGCATTCTCGGAGTCGCTAATAAAGACGATAAATCTCATTATAATAAAATTTTAAATGGTGCTAAAAAAGGATTGTATGGCGGCAAAAAGCACGGCAGCAGAATGTACCAAGTTCGAAGGGAAGATATCATCCAATATGCCGAAGAACTGCTCCAAGTAGAAAAAATCAATTTATTCGATTTTGATTTAGAAACAAATGCGAAAGAAATCGAGAAACTAAGCAAATTACCAGACATCGATCAAAACACGGCAACAAAACTCTATGTATATCTAAAAACATTAAAATTCCATGAAATCATCACACAAGAGGCCTTTCATGATGCAGAGAAAAAAATCATCTTAAGAATGAATATGGGTAAACTTACTCATCAAACATAAATTTATAATTTGAACGAACCCCATAACCATAATGGGTCTGAGGTTTATTTGTTGTTCTTAACTTACCCTTGGAGCCATGCTATAACTCTATATATAACAACCTCGTTTCATGTTAAAATAGAAGGAACGTTCGTTCTTCAAGACATGATCTGGTTCGATATATTGTCTTTACTATATAAATACATTTGGGGGAAAATTATGGCGGTTTCGTGTTTATTGGAAATAGAACCAAGTCAATCATTTGATGGTTTTTGCCTTGTAAAAGAAGTAAAACAGGAAAAAACAAAAAAAGGCGATCCGTACCTAAACATCACTGTAGCGAAAAAACATAAATTGGTAGTCTGCAAGCTGTGGAATAACGGGTTTGGCGGGAGAACCATTGAAGAGCTGTTGACGATTTTTACAAATGGAGCCATGGTCCACCTTATCGGAGATGCTTCTGAGTATAATGGACAAGTCCAAATGACGATAAGCAGCTTCCGTTTAGCAGAAAAAGGTGAAGTGGATATTCGGGAGTTCATTGAAGCAGCTCCTGAGTCCGTTGAAAGCATGGAAACGGAAATTCGTGCGTTTATTGATGAAATCAAGATTCCTATCCTGCACCAAATCACCTCTGAGCTATTTGAAGAAAATAAAAAGTATTTTATGCATCATGTCGCAGCCGTGAAAATGCACCATAATTTTAAAAGCGGCCTCGCCTATCATACATTATCACTACTAAGAATCGCCAAGAACATTTGCGATCAATACGGCGAAGCGGTTAACCGCAGTAAGATGTATGCAGCCTTAACCCTCCATGATATGGGGAAAATCATTGAGATGACTAGAGATTATACCGCACCGGAATATACGCTCTTTGGCCAATTTTTAGGACATATTCAAATTGTGAACCAAATGATTGACCGAAAGCTGGTCGCCATTCGCAATGATCGCTCCGTTTCCATCGAAGAAGTGACGGTTGTTTATGAGTTAATGAATATTATCTCCAGCCATCATGGCCCTCTCAGCAACGGCTGGGGAAGCACAGCAGAACCGATCACACTCGAAGCTCACCTTTGCCATATGATCGATAACATTGATGCCAAAATCAATATGATTTCAAAAACCACAGTCGATATGCAAGAAGGCGAAATCCAAAAAATCTGGGGACTCGGCAAAATCTATAAACCACCAGCTCATTAGAAAACAAGGGGACATACAGTCCTTTATTTCGGTAAAAACCAATCAAAATTCGTATCACGCGGACATACGTTTCGCTATTTCGTTAATTTGAGGCTGATTTGAAGGAATATTAGGTAAATAACGGAACTGGTGTCCGGATAAATGCTGAAATAGACGTTTTTCATCAAAATAAGGTATTCTGTGTCCGCTTAAATAAAACGAGGCTCAACTCTCCATGAAAAAATCAGATCAGCGCCTCTCCCCCTACGTTACACTTTACTTATAATGAAATCCCTGTTTTTTAACCGTTGGACTCGAGTTTTCTGCATACTCCTCAAATCCGTTATCATAGAAACGAGCAATTTTACTCGACCAGTCACTGGAATCTTGGCCACCTGTCCGTTCAGCCATATAAGAGGAAATAGTCGTATCATATTCATCAATGCTTTCTTTTTGAACCTCAGCATCATACTGTTCTTTATGATGAGTTGCCTTAAGCGGCAGTCTTGGTTTTTGATCTGGGATCGCTCGTGGAACACCAACAACCAATCCGGAAATCGGAAAAACATACTCGGGGAGATTAAACAGTTCCACAAAGGTTTGCGGATTTCTCCTAACCCCACCTATTGGAACAATTCCAAGCCCCATTGATTCAGCTGCAATCACAGCATTAGCCAAAGCGATTCCAACGTCTGTTGATCCAACCATCACGGCCTCGATATCCTCAACGATTTTTAAATGAGTTCCATTTTTTTCAGCAGCCAGCTTCGCCCGGTAAAAATCCATGCAAAACAAAAGGAAAACAGGGGCCTCTTCAATCCACCGTTGGTTGCCTGCCGCTTTTGCCATTTTTGATTTCTTCCGAGGGTCTCTCACTTCGATAATACTCACTTGCTGACCATTAGCCCAATTTGGTGCAGCCATAGCGGCCTTAATCATCGCTTCTAACTGGGCTTCGCTCACATCTTTTCCAGGGTCGAATTCCCGTACACAGCGATGGTTTCCTAATAATTTAATCGTCTCATTCACATTAATCACTCCCCTACTAAGCCTACAAGTTGGCATCCTGCCCCAAAAAATTCTCCAGGTATGTGCGTCTTTCTTTTAAAAATAAAACCTTTCTACTATCGTTCGGCGTTTTCCTTCAAAACAGGCTTACCCATATCAATCAATACTTTGTTGTTGGCTAAGAAAAAGGTCAGAACCATGGTGAGCAATCCGGTACCAATTAACAACCATTCGATTTCGACCACATCGGCCAACGGTCCAAACAACAGCATCCCCGCTGGCATCATGGACGTCGAGATCATCCCAAACACACCAAAGATTCTCCCCAAATAATTCTCCTCCACTGACTCCTGCAATAAAACAGTGGTTGGAGTATTGAAAACCGGCATCGCAATTCCGAAAATGGCCATAAAGGCTAAGTAAATCCAAAACATCGGCACCACCCCAAGCGCTACTGTACATGCACCCATAATCAAGCCGGAAAATGCCATTGTATGGATCTTGTTCTTGAATCCTCCCCAAGCAGCAATCAAGCCCCCGCCTGCCATCATTCCCACTGAAAACGCAATCTCAATAGCCGTCAAGCGCCAAACTTCATCACCAAAGCTGCGCGTCACCTGCAATGGTGTTAAAAAGGCTGCAGGTGCCAGAAGCACAAAGAATATCGCGAAAAACAGAAAGAATTTTTTCAAATAATCGTGATTTTTAATAAAAAGCACACCTTCTTTTAAATCATGAAAATAGCTCGTGGTTTGCTTTTCGGCAGCCTTCGAATGTATGGATATTTTCAAGAAAAATAATAAAATCATAATCGCAATTGCAGCCGTAACCACATCGATAAAGAAGATGATTTCAATCGAAGACATGGTCAAAAGCGCTGCACTCACCATCGGAGCCACAAACATATTGACTGCTTGCAAGCTTCCATTAATTCCGTTCACTTTTGTCAACTGGTCTTTCGGCACCAATTGCGGCAAAATCGCTCCAACGGCCGGTGTTTGAACACCTGTACCAATCGCGCGAACCGCTGCCATCACAAACATTAACCATACTGATTCGTAACCAATTAAAAATAAAATCGCTAAAATCAGTGTCGCAAGGGCAATCATCGCATCGGATATCATAATCAAACGTTTTCGATTATAGCGATCCGCCCACACCCCGGCAACAGGTGATAACAGAAAGGTCGGAATGAAACCGCAAATAATAAATACGGTCATCATCACGCCAGATTTTGTTGTAAGCGTCACATACCACATAATCGCATATTGGACTAAAGACGTTCCAAATAATGAAATGGTCTGGCTGCTGAGAAAGAGAATGATATTCTTTTTCCAATTATCCATTAGCTGTTCAGGTGCATTTGTCATATAATCACAACCTTATCTCTTTACCCTGTTAAATTTCCAAAAATCAACTCTACCTTAACATAACTGAAGTCATAAGCCTATTTCAAGCTACGGAATTCCTGTACACACTGAAATTATTTGATATGATTGAACTATAGGAAAAAACAAAATAAGGAAGTTTATTTAATAAAAAAATAGAGGTGCGTTTTTATGACAGGTACAATTGCAGTCATTATGGTGTTCTCGATTCCCATTCTCGGAATTTTAACCTCACATTTTCAAAAACAATCCAAGATCAAACTAAGAATAATCGAATCTCAATTAGAACTAGAAAAACTCAAACACGAAAACTATATTATAGAAACACAAAAAATGCGCATCGAACTCGAACAAATGAAACTCGAAAACTCCCAAGACAAAATCAAACTTCATTGAGTACACGGGGACGGTTCTCGTGTTCTTTTTCTTTTAATAGATTTTCGTTTCGGCCAAGTTTTGAATACATGGGGACGGTTCTTCTGTTCTTTTTCTTTTAATAGATATCGTTTTGGCCAATTTTTGAGGTTTTGTAAAGTTAATAGGGCCTGTTTATAAATGAAATGAACACAGCAGAACCGTCCCCTTGTTTGCCCCTTGTTTGCTATAATAGGAAGGGTAAAATATAGATAGAGGTGACCTTTCTTGGCAATACATGTTGTACTATATCAACCAGATATTCCGGCTAATACTGGAAATATTGCACTTACTTGCGCTGCAACGGATTCGGCCTTACATTTGATCCGGCCACTCGGCTTTTCAACAGAGCCAGAAATGTTAAAACAAGCTGGTATTGATTTTTGGGACTCTGTAAAGGTAACGTATTATGACTCATTGGATGACTTTTTTTCAAAAAATCAAGGTGAGTTCTACTATATTGAGACCTTCGGTGAAACAACACATTCATCCTTTGATTTCAGTGATGAATTAAAGGAACATTATTTTATGTTTGGTAAAGAAACAACCGGCTTACCTAAGGATTTACTCGAAAACAATAAAGATCACTTTTTGAGAATCCCCATGAATGAGCATGTTCGTTCCCTAAACCTTTCGAGCACCGCTGCTATATTGGTGTATGAGGCATTGCGCCAGCAAGGATTTCCAAATCTAAAATAAAAAATCTTCCTCATTGGAAGATTTTTTTTATGATTTATTTCAAACAAATTTTAACAAAAGACAATGTGTTGTTTATTCCGATTCAGGAGTGAGTTGATAGATTTTTCTGAATATTACAAATAAAATGTATCCGCTTTCATAAAAATCTTATATAATAAATTTATCTAATTTTTTCAAGGAGGGGCATTTGTTGATAATTCCGAAAGAGGACATTCACTATCTAGTAGAACAAATAAGAGAAAAAGATACTCATCTGGTATACCAGCTCATCAGCTACATAATTCAAAAAGGCAATTTTGAGGAAATCGGGTTGGATATCGATTTTTCTCCATTACCAGAAAGAGAACAAACACTGCTAAATCGAGCAAAAATCAATACAGAAATCGATGAACTTATCGGTTGGTATGACCAGCATATATAGATGAATACACGGGGACGGTTCTTGTGTTCTTTTTCTCTTAATAGATTTCGTTTCAGCCAAGTTTTGAGGCTTTATAAGACTAGAGCCTGTATTAACACGAAATGAACACGGAAGAACCGTCCCCATGCACCTGAAAAAATCTTGCTGTTCGCTTTTTGCTCTTCCAGATTGCTCACATTCTTTGCAAATATGCTTTCTATGTCCTTTTCCACTAAACTTTTCGTTGGCCCTTGTACGGGAACAAATGTAGCAAAAATGGCCGCCGCGTTTTTTCTTTGCCATCATAGCCTCCCAAAATATAACTAATGTTAATTATATACATATTATTAATTGATTTTCTGAAAAAGTTAGGCAGTAATCATTTGTGGAAGCTTTTAGCGCTATAGCCACACTTTTTTTGGATTTCACTAGATTACATATCCTTAATATGCTCACTGCAATATTTATTTTTTTACAACATTATCCATTACGGGCTTGTCAATAATGCATACACTATAAATAAACATCAATAGGGAGAGAAACAACTTTGTTCCAATACTTAAGATTTCCTAAATACTTTCTCAATCTACAATTCTCCCATTGTTGAAAAATAAAAATAAGAAAGGTGAATTTTTTTGAAAGAATTTCATTCCACTAGGAATAGCAATCGTCAGGATGTTGATCCATCTAAACCAGATACAATACCCAAATTTGTTGATGAACTTCCAATTCCAAAGGTGCTTAAACCAGAAGATCGTAAAGATGGTTATGATTACTATGAAGTTGAAATGAAGGCTGCAAAGCACAAATTTCATAAGGACTTTAAGGAAACGTTAATCTTTGGCTATAACGGTATGTATCCCGGACCTACATTTCAAACGATGAAAGGACAGGCCGTTAAAGTAAAATGGATTAATAACCTTCCGTTCAATCACTTTTTGCCCGTAGATAAAACAATAGATGGTGCGACGGGCAACCCAGAGGTCCGCACGGTCGTTCATCTTCATGGAGCCAATGTTGCGCCTGACAGCGATGGCCATCCTGATGCTTGGTTTTCACGAAACTACAAGTATACAGGTCGAAAATATTCGAGACAAGTATATGAATATCCAAATCAACAACAAGCCGCGACGCTTTGGTATCATGACCATGCATTAGGAGCTACACGACTCAACATTTATGCCGGGTTGGCGGGCTTCTATTTCATTCACGACTTTCATGAGCAGGCCCTTCCCCTTCCAAAGGGCAAATATGATATCCCTCTCATGATTCAAGATAAAAGCTTTAATCCAGTATTTTGATTAGTTAATCATAAAAAAGAGACTTTAAAAGTAATTAATGAAACAGAATCACTTTTAGGGTCTCTTATAATTACCAGTTAAAATTTAATTGTCTTCAATGAATCATTTTTTCTTTATTCCAGCGAGTCAAGGTATTTTTCTAAGTGGTTTTTTTCAGCGACATTTTGGCACAATACCAAAAGCTTTTCTTAAACCGCCCTATTTTACTGAACAGGTATGCACTTGTTGCTTATTAAACAATCAAGTGCCGTCAAATTAATAAAAGTAAAAGTCAATCAACCTACTGTTGTTTATACTAAGTATTCAACTTCCCATTTATCTTGTTTCTCATCAGGACTAATTTCTGATATGTCATCATACCCATAGTTAAGTTTCATTCGACCCATGTTATCCAAGGTATATGTTAAACTTGTCCACTGTTCTTGGTCTTGAACCTTAAATTCATTCCAAAGGTCCTCAAAACATTCGTATAACTCTTGTTTTAATTTTCTATGCTGAGTTTTATCAATATTAAAAACATCTACAATATCCAAGCTATATACTGGTTGTTTTTGATTTATAGGATAGTAATAGAAATATACTTGAGAAAACCCCTCCCTGACCTCAGCATATAGTAAAATCTTTTCCCATTCTTCTGGTATCATTTCAACTAAAACATTCGCTACCTTTTGGTAGATGACTTCCATGTTTTTTGTCTCCAAATTTAACTACCCCCATAATAATTATTTAAATTAACTTCATACTTCTTGCCGTTAATTTTGTACACTACTTCAAACTTCGAAGGACGAGAAGAATTATATTTATAAATAGGTTCAAGTTTAACTTCCACTGTTTTTCCATCTTCTAATGCCTTTTTCCAAGAAGCCTCTAAAGCTTTGTACTCTTTCCTATTAAGAGTAGCATTCATAGGTACTAAGTTGTCAATTTCACCCGAGCCTTTAAAAATGCTTGCTATCAAATGCCCTCCATCATCATTAGATAATCTGTCCTCTCCACCAACAGTCCTTTGCGCATATTGATTCCGTTCTGCTTTTCCAAGTTCTAACTTTGCTTCTACATTTGATATTCTTCCATTACCATCGGTTTTATACTACTTAAGCTGAAACTTCTATATTGATATTTTCATTTAGCTCTAAAAAAATTAAAGACTATCGCTCATCAAAAGTGAGGGTAGTCTAAATAAAAATAATTATTAGTAAAACCATTAAATTCTTTAAGTTATTGGTCTTTTTTTCTTGTATATATCTTTGAATAATCGCTTTTGGTCTTTCCCCTTCTTTTATAAGCCCTATATTCTTATATTTCCAAATAATCTGTTGTTCATATGAATCCACTTCACACAAATCTTCATGATTATAATCAATATTAAACTCACGTTTACACCCAGTCAGATTCAGTGCAAGAACTCCAGTACAAATATATATTTTAATACCTTGTTGAAAATAAACCCACCTCTGTCTATTTATCTAAAAGCCCTTTTTATACCTAATATTGTTGGATGAAATAAATAATTAACGCTTAAGAAAAAACTAGAGCCCAATTAGCTGGATTTCAGCTAATTGAGCTCTTTTGTGGGCAAAACTTTCAATTGTCCTCACAAAAAACCGTCCACTGGTTCCATTTGACTCTTATTTTTATAGACTAAAATAATATTTTTTCTGTTCTTAATCTTTTGATAAAATTATCTAAAGCATCACTTTCATTATTAAATTTTGTAATAGAACCTGTAACTACACTTGCCCTTTCATCAGTTACATATACTTCCCATTGATAATCATCAACTCTAATTCCTACCTCATTTTCTCTTAAAGGATGTTCATCAAACCAGTTGAAACGTTTTAACATTTCTTTCTGAATTATTTCCATTGCTTCCAATCTCGTCATTTTTTTCTTCTCCTTTATGTAAAAATATTAAATTATCTTTTGAAGTTATTACTTAATTTCTTTTAACATCCCTAATCCCTCAAGCCACTCTACCGGTAAAGGAAGTTCATATTGTATTCCACCACCTGGTGACCCGAAACCTTTTGCAATTACCCCTTTATGTGGTATAACCTTGCTGTAACCTCCATTGTAGTACCTTTCAATCTGAGCTTCGACTTTTAACTTAATTTCCATATTATCACAATTCATAACATACTCTTTTAATCTTGAAAAATCTCCTATTACTTCATACTGATGATATTTCGTTGCATCCTCTACGTAGGGTAATGACCTTTGTACATAGTCATACGGCCTACCCTCCATTACAGGTGATGTATATCTACCATTTGGTGGTCCATACCTGTCAATGATATCTCCTTGTTTTGGTTGAAATTCTTCTTTAATAGCATTCCCTTTCTTATCAAGCACATAACCACCATTAGGCACTTCGGACCAATTTATTGAATAATCTTCGTTTAGTACTCTTGAGTCTTTGGGTATCTGGATATCGTCGGGCCACTTTCCAAATGATACAAATTCTTCAGCAAAATTAGTCCCTTTGTATTCATCTATTTTCTTAAGATAATCTGTTAATTCATCTATACTGCATGTAGATTTCTTTAACAAGCCATCTATATGTTTATCCAAACCCTTAACGTCTTTCCAAACCGATCTATTGTCAGCTACTTCGCTTGCCATTTTAACAAATAAGTCCTTCGCCTCGCCAAAAGCTTCTCCAACTGTTTTCGGAGGCATTGGACCTGTAGCAGTTGCCAATTGCTAACAGACTTCTGGCAAACGAAAATCTGCAATCTGCCTAACAGTCCGATCCAACCAAAGCTCGGTTGCCGCCAGCGGAGCCTTTATTACTTTCTTGTATATCCCATCAAAAACTTCAATGACTTTCTTTGCATTCAAAACATTTTTCAAGGTATTAAAAGTAGGAAGATTTTTCGCAAAAGATGATAACCCGAACTTCAAACCCGCTTTTGCTGCAGCATTCACGCCTTTGACAGCGACTTTCCCCCCAACCACTACAACCTTCGCAGGTGGAAAAAGAGAGAGTGCCAGCATCCCAGTCGCCAGTAGCCGATCTCCAACCGAAACCTTTCCCTCGTGATTGGGTCATACTCACTTAAAATTAGTTGCAAATCATAATACCTCAGCATTTCTCTTACCATCATGAGCTTCTGATTGAATATCGAGTTATATATTAAATATTAAAGAACGTTAATAAATCAAAGAACCTTGAAAGGCATCTAATTACCCCTCAAGGTCCTAATCTTTACAATTTTCTAGATAAATATTACTTAGTCTTTTTATATTTTAATTATTTGTGAGTCAATTTTCATGTTCGGTTCCTAGTAATAAAATATACACACAAAAATTAATGAAACACTTTTTTTAGATATTTCTATCCCTTTAAACACTATTCCGTGAAAGGGTTATAATCAATCTCTGCTTTTTTAAGGCCATCTATTACTCTATTAATCCTATTTGTTAAATCTGTTATTTCATCTTCGGTAAGTTCATCTTTTGCATCTTGCGAGTTAAACATACTTAATCTTTTGTTTATACCTTCAACATATCCAATAAAGACCTTTTCGTGTGATAACAATATTTCACCTATAGCGGTATCAACAATAAAATCTTCTACTTTTCCAATATTTATATACTCGTCAACCGTTCTTGATATGGCATATCCATAACCTCTATTTAATTTTAAAAAATCATTATAGTCCTCATTAATTGCCTCAAACAATTCATTGTATTCCCAGTCTTCCACTAAAATATCCCTCCAATTTTATGGTTTTAGTCTCTCTCCGTTATTGTGTATGACTTCCAATTCAATATTTTTATATTTTGTGGCAAATTCAGCAATTACTTTGCTACAACTATCACACGTATCAAGTTCAGTGAATAGCTTAATTTTCCCAACTGCATTTACATCACCACCAAGTTTTGAAGCTATTTCATTCAAAATTTTATACTCAGTGTCAGAATCTCGCAAATAAGGTTTTCCATCTTTATCTGGTGCTAAGGATGCCTTGAAAATTGGTTCATTTGGTTTTAATGAAATATCCGGAACTATTTCTTCTAAATTCGCTTTAAATTCATCTATTTTACTTAGAGCATAAAATTCTTTTTTGCTTAATCCACTAACGTCCACTTCTGCTAATGCAAAATTACCAGATTTCTTATATTTACTTGTTAAATTACCTCTTAGCTCTTTCACCCTATCAATTATATGTAATTCTGATACTGGATCGATTTGTCTTGTTGGATACACTTTACCAGTACCCTTAGCATCTTTCCAAACCGCCCTATTGTCAGGCTTCTCCCCTACCATTTTAACGAATAAATCCTTCGCCTCGCCAAAAGCTTCCCCTACAGTTTTCGACGGCACCGCTCCCATAGCGCTTGCCAGCTGTGGACCAATTACTGGCAAACGAAAATCTGCAATCTGCCTTACAGTCCTATCCAACCAAAGCTTGGTTGCCGCCAGCGGAGCCTTTATTACTTTCTTGTATATCCCATCAAAAACTTCAAGGACTTTCTTTGTATTCAAAACATTTTTCAAGCTATTAAAAGCAGGGAGATTTTTCGCAAATGACTCAAACCCGAACTTGGAACCCGCTTTTGCTGCAGCATTAACACCTTTAACAGCAACCTTCCCACCAACACCTACAACCTTCGCTGGTGGAAAAAGAGAAAGTGCTAGCATCCCGGAAGCCAATAGCCGGTCTCCAACCGATACCTTTTCCCCAGTGATTGGGTCATACTCACTGAAAATACGTTGCACGTCATAGTAGCCCAACATCTCGAGACCAAACTCCCCAGCCTTCGCACCGAGATTCTTTTCCGCCTGTCTCATCGCCGCTTCAGTTTTCTTAACCAGCAACTGGGCATGATCCAATTTTTCTCTGTATTTATGTATTACTTTCTTATAGGAGGCCTCAATATCCTGAATTCTACTCGTCGATACACCTGGAATGTTCGCTAACAATGAATTCAAATCCACATTCAGATGCCGGAGTGCTTCCCCGCATTTGTCCTCGACATCCCCTATTATACTAGCAAACTGCTTTAAATCCCCTTCATTTACCTTAATTTTGCTCATCTTAATTCATCTACTTTTCCTTGAAGCTTCCGAATCTCCTTGTTTACCTCAGCAAGAAGGTCTTCACCTAAATAATATATATTTCGTTCCAATCCACCTAACTCATTCGCAATCGAATCAAAAGCCCCCCTGGCTTCGCCTTGCCACGGAGTGACAAATGTAGAGTGCGCATTGCGGTACATTCTTTTAGCAATTTCTATATCCTCTTTTGCCTGCTTCACATTCGACCGGTAGCCTTCTAATATATGAATCTTTGCTTGGTATAGCTGCCTTTTTGCGGCCCTTTCCAACTCATCGACCAGTTCGATCTCCATCGTCCCCTCTCTATCTTTAAGTTTTTATGGAATGTGACAAAAATCACCACAAAATCTCTCTGTTTTTTATTTTACCAAAAATATCCATAAACGTAATAGGAAGAAGGCAATTTTAATGAAAATAAAACACAGGGGCGGTTCTTCTGCTCTCAAAAGAGGCAAATGAACAGTCCCTGTGTCTATAGCTACTCCACACTATTAGAAAGGCTAGATATTGGAAAAATGAAAAAAATGTCGATTTATTGACCGACACCATTACTCCCAAATATTGTAAACTGGATTTATGCGGTTTTAGGTTTCTATTATTTGGAGGTGCTAAATTGAAAAGATTAAGAGTATTAATGTTGACGGTTGTATTTATATTGTCTATGGCTCTACCTGCAATGGCCCAAGGTACTCAAAGTAAAACACCAGTACAAAAAAGTACTTATGAAGGTGCGATGTTCTTTGGTAATAAAGACTCTTTCGAAACCTTTGTTAATCTTTCTTCTTATTCTGAGATTAATGGACAATATGATTTATATTTTGGAAAGTACAATTCAAACACTGATGAATATTACTATGGAAGTGCTGTGGTACCAGCTTCAGAGGTAGTTTTCAACACAACCAAAGGTTCTGTAAAAGTAAATAAAACAGTTTCTGTATATAAAGTGGAATTTGTATATGACGAAGAAACAGATTCTTATACTACTAATGAGACATATGTGGGAGATGAAACAGTAAATCTTTCTTGGGCATTCAATCCGAAAGAATTTTCTACCCATAAATACCAGGATAGAAATATTCAAATTGGTTATGACCAATATCTTAAGCTTTCAAAAGGGACCTTTAAAGATTACAATAACGTAGCAGTAACTGGAAATATTGGCGATTCAGGAATTGAAGATTTTGAATACTCCGGTGCTAATGTTTCTACTGGGACAGGTTTTGATTTAATAAAATAATAACAAAGTTCTTTTATCAATAAGCCTAAACCCGCATTCAATACATAAGAGGTCGGCTATTTAACTGGTCTTTTAGAATACAAACCTTTTTTAAAGCCAGCTCCTTCCAAAGATTTGGGAAGAAGCTGGCCTATCTTAACTTTATAAAATTACTATTGATTCATCTAATAGCATCTATTAATTCACTTTCTCAATCCCGCTTTTCTTCTGACTTCTCTCTTCTAAAATCCGATCCAAATACGTTGTGAACTCCGATTCTCCGGAATAAGACAAGCATAGATACTCCTTTGCCCTAGTCATACCGATATAGAACAAGGAAACCTCGCGCTCGTGGTCCTCTTCCAGTTTAAACGGCATCGAATCAACATTGACGATAAACACAGCTTGGAAATCCAAACCTTTACTGCTATCAATCGTACTGATTTTCACTTTACCGTCCTCTTTTTCAAACGTTCGCTTGGAGACATCGTTTTCAGTAATCCAGTAATAAGGGATACCAGAATCGTTTAAGGAACGTTTAATGATATCGACAATCGGAGTTTTATGTGTCCGTTTCACCCTGTATAAAATCAACATTTCCTCAAACGGAATCTTCCGCTCTTCATTCAGCTTCTTAATAGCTCGTGACACCGTTCTCATTTCCTCAAAGAAATTAGCTGCCTTCACAATAGCCGGCACCGGACCATTCCGTTTTGTACTTTGCGGAGCAATGATTTCGCCATCGAGATCACGATTGACCACTTTATTTTTAAATACTGAATGCTCCCGGTAAAAATCCCAGGCAAACTTCACAATTTGTCGGGTATTCCGATAGTTAATCGATAACACCTTGGACCGCCCCTGAAAGCTTAACCCAATATCCTGAAGGTAGGAACGTTTTCGGTTATATATCGTTTGAGCTCTATCTTCAACTAACAAAAGCGACTGAGTATCCGAACTAATTAATAACCCAACTAAGCGCAGCCAATCAGCTTCAAAATCCTGGCCCTCATCAATTAATACCGCATCGTATGTAGGAAGGATCGTCTCTTTCTTCTCAATCTTCTCGATCATTTCCGAAAGCTGAGACTCTTTCATTTTCAAATCATTCTTTAACCAAGAATGGAAATTCCTCACGACAATATTCTGGTTCTGAACCGCCTTCACATTTGGGTCAAAATCAAACAGATCCTCGGGCTCATTCAGCATATGATTGATCATTTGTTGGATCGCATTTGATAGAGAAATATTGTAGCAAAGAATAAGAATCTTCCAGTCTGGATTCTGTTTAGACAGCATTTTCGCCCGGCTGGCCAGAATAATTGTTTTTCCGCTCCCAGCAACTCCGCGGATCAACCGGTTCTTATCTCCAATTTGTTTCGCCATATTTTCCTGATGAAGATCCATCGTCTTAATATCATGAAGCGATAACAAAAGTTGATCCTGGTATGGAACGGGTGCTTTGAACTCCGCACTAATGCGAACTTCAGGAAATAAATGATAACGAATCGCATTGATATCCTCAATGGATAAAGGCTCTCTTAACCGGAATGGAACAATAAACATATTTAAGATTTTTTCCATAAGGATTTCTTCGGAAAATAACTCTTTATCCGGATCGATTTCATCTCTCGTTAAGCACAGACTAGGCTCAATAACAGAATAAAGACTGTTTTCTATAAAATCTTTATTGTACATTCTTGTAAAAACGACTCCATAGCCGTAAGGGAACTTCAAATTAAATTTATACTTACCATCTAATTGAACAAGATTTTTATCTTTTTTCAATACATCCACAACATGAAACACATTCTCCCTTGCTTGCTTCATCGGGCTTTTGATCACTGCTTGATCCCCGGATGTTGTAATGATATGCCATTCATCATGGTTAATTTGGAATAAGGTGTTTTTCGTATAGTCCTTTACTTCCAATACAACAAGTCCGAGATCCGGACCAATAATCACAAAGTCAGGCCGTCTTCCTTGAATGGATGGCTCGAAGTAAACTATATAATCATCCGGGAGAAACAATTTTAGAGTACGGAATAATAACCTCTCCCCTGCAGTGGCAGATGATCGAATCGTTTCAGGTACCGTAATCGCCATAACAACCTCTCCAAAAGTCACATTTTTCCTTTATTATACTACAAAAGGTTAATAGTCCCAGAGTTTTTACAAAAATTAACTATATTTTCGGATAAAAACCTACTAATTTATCAAACTTCTACCATAAATAACAAAAAACTTCCGAATCGCTCGTTTTTAAGGGGGAAATTTTGGTAAGATAATAAAAGACTACTAATACATAGAAAAGACTCTTTGGAAGAGGAGTGGGGACATTGATAAAAGGAATCTTCGATAAACTATTTAAACAAAATCAAAATACAACTCAAACGCAGGTTCAACCGATAAGCCATGAAGAAGTGGAGGCATTGGTTGATGCTAAAATAAAAGAACATGCGGCAACTTTACAAACAAACACTGCGGATCAAAGCAATCACCAAACTCAAGCAGGGGTTGAGGATGATTACGCCTTAACAGCCAAACAAATTGACTACGCCCTATCATTAATAGACAAGGTAAAGGATGAATATGTGCTCGCAATTGAACCATCAAAATTGAGGATCAAAGATTTGAATAGATTAATTGCTTATCAGAGGTATAAGAATAAGGGGACTCTAGTTAATCTTGTGAAAAAAGGGGTATTGAAGCGTAAATAAAAGGTATTTACCACAAAAAAATAAGGGTGGAATAGGAATGACTACATATAAAAAGATTCAGGAATATATTAAACAAAATCATGGCTATACCCCTAAAACTTGTTGGATTGCCAATATGAAAGAAATATATGGTTTAAATCCCCGAGTTGCTCATAACAGATATTCACCAAATTCTAGAACGAACCCTTGCCCAGAAAATAAAAAAGAAGATTTAAAAGAGGCTTTTAAATATTTTAAATTAATCTAAAATTGCATAGATTTCTTACAAAATAATTGATATTTGGAAATTACTTAAGAAATACCCCCTTCCCTTAATGGGACGCGGGGGTATTTCCTTTTCGCTCAAAATGATAATGAAGCCGATATTCACAAATCTCTTTTGTCCAATCAAATAAAATCTGTTGATCTTCTGGAACAACATCAAAATTAAGTGTAAACACATCGTTTTCAAATGAATTTAGTCCCTTTGAACTGCCACTCCATTTTGTCATCGGCATTGTGGCAATTAGTTTACTAACTCCTTCAACATCGTAATCCCATAAACGCTTTGAGGACTGATCGGAAAAATCAATCCGTTTTCGGTACTCCTTTGCCATTAAATATTGATGGAAAAATGGTGCGACTTCACCAAGAGTGATTTGGTTAAACCAATTTGCAGGACCTCTCTCTAACATCGCAAGCAACACAATCATTTTATAGCTTTTGGTCATCCCTGTTTTTTCTGTTTCTTCCAGCCACGGTCTATAGCGATGAAGGACTTCTTTTTCCCTATCATTTAACTCATTAGCCCATTCTAAGAAACCAACATAGGATTTAAACTCTTGTCGGTATTGAACTGAATACGCTGAACCTTTTAAGTGTAATTCTATATAGGTTGGTCTTCTTCCAAGTTCATTTTTCAATGATGTGTAAGCGTTTAACATCATTTCACGGCGTGGATACTTCTTAGCCATCATTTCTTTTAATAGGTCGATAACCTGAACATCTAAATTCACTTCACAAAATTCAGGTACAACAGGATGAATCTTTTTTGTAACTTTTTCTACCGGATTTGTATCAAACAAACTGAGTTTAATATCTGCATTACGGTAGTTTCCGATTAAATCAATAATGACACAGGATTCCTTTTGAACATGTAATCGGAGCCCACGACCAATTTGCTGAGTGAAAACGGTTAGCGATTCCGTTGGCCGCACAAATAACAATGTATCGACTGCAGGAATATCAACACCTTCATTAAATAGATCCACTGTAAAAATGACGTCTAACTCCCCATCCGAAAGCTTTTGTATTTCAGCTTTTCTGCTCAAGCCTATCTGCTGAGAATGGAGACTAACTGTACGATAGCCGTTTTGATTAAAGTAGTGTGATAGATAATTTGCCTGTTTAATTGACGAACAAAAGCCAATTGTCCTTGTTTGCTTCTTTTCCTTCCATGCATGGAGAATTTTCACAGCTAGTTCTTCTTTTAATTGCGCCTGGAGTAATTGTTCCTCATCGTAATGCGTACCTAGCCAGCGGATCTGCGAGTAATCGGTATCATCATAAATGCCATAATATTTAAATGGAGCTAGCCACTTTCTCTCAATTGCATCTAAAAAATCAAGCCTGAATGCCACATTCCCATCACAAATGGCATAAACATCTTTATTATCATTTCGATCAGGAGTTGCTGTTATCCCTAGTAAAAACTTGGGAGTAAAGTAGTCTAATACTCTTTGATAGGAATCAGCAGCTGCATGGTGAAATTCATCAACAATGATTAGATCAAACTCATCCGGTTGGAACTGTTGAAGATGTGTTTTCATGCTTAATGTAAAAATTGAGGCAAAGATGGCGTCCGCATTGCCTTCCTTCACTTTCCCATTGTATATCCCAAATTTCTTTTCAGGCATAATCCTCTGAAAAGAATCTTTGGCTTGGTAAAGAATCTCCTCACGGTGAGCAATAAATAAAACCCGATTAAAATTTTGAGCAAAGAAGCCGGCTAAATAGGTTTTGCCTAAGCCAGTCGCCATTACAACAAGAGCTTTATTGTATTCTTCTTCTAACGTTTTATGTAACTCTTCAAGTGCGCTAATTTGTGCAAAACGAGGGGTGATTTTACCAAATGGTGCCCGCTCTTCTTTAATGATTTCAGGTTGACCAGTTTCTTCCGGTTCAGTTGGTAGCATCAAGTCTAATTCTTCCATATAAGACCACTTTTGGGCCAAATCAGGATTCTTCACATGATACTGATTGTATCTTTCAGCATATTCTTTTAAAGTTTCTTTGTTCAATTGAATCGTTTGTTTTGAAAAAAAGGTTTTCAAGAACAGGTCCAAGGCTTCCTTAAACACTTCTTCCTCATTACTTACAGAAAGATTCCATTCCACCCCATTACTTAGAGCCGATTTTGATAAATTTGATGAACCAATAAATAAGCAATCCTCTTCATTCGTTTGAAAGAGATACGCCTTCGGATGAAAAGAGACTCCGTTACTTTGCCAAAGACGAACTTTGATTCTATCATCAATGAATAGTAATTCTTTTAATGCTTCTGGTTGTGTGACAAATAAATAATCACCAGTGCAAATCTTAATATCTGCACCTTTTTCAGCCGCTGTTTTTAATGAGCTTTTTATGTATTCCACACCCGATTTCATAACGAATGACGTTAAGATACAAATAGATGAAGCAGTTTCAATTTGCTCCAGCACATGTTTCCCTAGATTATTGGTAATTAACCGAACGTTACTCATCTTCAACCTCGATTAGGAAGATTTTTCCTTTGAAGCCGCCTCGCTTTTCTGCTTTTTGCTTTCGGACTGCCTCTAATTTAACAAAGGATGTTCCGTGATATTCAGCGAGCGCGTGAATAATTTCCAGTAGATCAGCTAGCTCTTCTATGGCATCATCATCATTTTGAGTGTTCATATATTCTTCGAGTTCCTCGTAGCTTTTTTTCTTTAGTTCTTTTATGTATTCTTCGTCACTCAGTATGCGAGCCGAAAAGTTTTTTCCTGTTTTTTCGATGATTTCTGGAATGCCGTCCCTAACTAGTTTATTGTGAATCGGCATATTATCCCTCCATTTTATAAATCTTTTCTCTTCAATTCATCCAATGTGCGGTTGTGTTTGTCTTTCCAATCAGTCCAACCGTTGGATGCCCCTTGTAATACAAAGCTTGAAGCAGCAGAAGGTGTGTTAAAAGGATGATCACTTAGAAAAACATATCTACCGTTTTGCTCACCCAATATTCCTTCAGCTAATAATTTCCGTATCTTTTCGTTATGTTTTTCCAATTTCGACTCAAAACCTGGCAATGGACCGCTGGACATCATTGATCCTTTGTAAACAACAAAACCATCACCTGTCCATTTTCCGAATGCTTTAGTATCCCTTCTATTACAATAAAATAATTCTTTATCTTCCTCGTTAGGAAGCACCTCTTCTTGAGTATCTCGATAACTTTCAAAAATCGGGTACCCAAGTGTACCTAATAATAGACTAATCGTTTCAAATATATCTGCCAGATCTTCTTTTCTCCATTCTGGTATAAACGGATTCGTTGGAACTGTTTGATTGATTGTGTACCGACCTGCACTTACTGCTTCATGATAAGCTAAATGTTCCAAAAATTTCACATCGGCCTTAGTAAATTGATTTTGATTATTGTTGGTGACTACCAATACAGCTGTTTCCCAAAAGTCTTTGCCTGCATTATGTTGCTTTAACCGATCATAGCCTACTTCCGCTTCCCCGATATAAGCTTCTGTTCGTGTGTCTTCATCGTTATTTCCAAATAAAAAATACAGGGCGACATTTTTAACTTCTATTCTATCCTTTACTGTGTTTAGAAGGCTCCGCGGGATGAGAATGGCCTGGACGGTTCGGTTTGTCACTTCAGCAAATTTCACCCCTCTTGGATTTCCATTTGGAAGGAATATTTGAATCGTTTTCGCTCTGCTTTTTTTCATCGTGCACCTCCATTATCCTATTAAGAAGGATTGAACTAATTCATGCCTGATTAATTTTATCATGCTAGTTCATATGTAACACTCATATTTCTATACTAGGTACATACAAAAAAGGAAGCAAAAAATCTCTTCATGCTCCCAATTGCTTCCTACTTAATTAACAAATAAACCAAAATCCCCAAAATAGGCAAGGCCATAACTATATTTATAATTGTATATTTTTTATTTGCTTGTGATATTAACTTTAATACAGATTTCTGCTCATCTTGTATACGATTTAGTTCGGTTAATATTTGCTGTTTTAGTTCTGCCAAACTCTCAATAATTCTTTTCTGATTATTCTCGAGGAACTGTTGTTTTGCTTCAAGATTTTTGGATGTAGTATGAAATAATTCAAGTTTGCTTTCGACAATTTCTTGATAAACTTTTAGATTATCGCCTGATTTCTCTAAGTTGACCGATGCATTTGCAACCTCACCCTGGAATTGTTCAATTAATTTTAGGTATTCAGATGCCTTCTTCACTCTTTTTATTTCATCACCTAGGTCATTAATATATGTTTCCAATTGCTCAATTTGTTCTATGTTTCCCATGGGTAACCTCCATAAGATTTCTCTCTTATTGTAGAATGAAGTGTTTTAATCATACTTCCATAACTGAATTTATCTTCTAGACTTACATGAATCTCCTTTAAGTCCTCCATTAAATTAAACCCATTTGAAATTAACACTTCACTTAACTGGTTTTTCTGATCCTTGGTTAAAAAAATATCCGTTTTATTTAATATAGACGTTAACATTTCTTGTCGTAGATTAGAATCTAGATTTGAAATTTCACGGACGGCCGATGCCATTCTTTCTCGCCCATCAAGAGAGTCGAATACCCCTTCGGCTAAACTAATTACGCCATTAATCAGGTTTAAAGAAATGTCATTATTATAGCTTTCAAGGAACCGGCTAACTGTAATCTTTAGACTTTTGAAGGTGCTTGCTGCTCGCGGGAGGTCTGGTTTCCCTTCCTCCTGTACAAAGAAAATCCTAAACCAATCCTTTAGCCTATCCTTTTTTGCAACAATCTGCTCTAATAAATAAACATCATTGTTCCGTTTAAAATAGATCTCTATTTTCTGTTGTAAAGATTCACTATCTGTGAACTCATCTGCATATTGCTTCATCAACAGCATCGAACGTTTTCTAGAATAAATTACATTATCGTTATACCATTTTAACAATACAAATAGCGCTCTTTTTAAAAATGGATCCTTGCTTTCATGAAATTTATTAATTAAATCCGAATACTGTTCTGAATATTTTTCACTTTTATTCAATGTAAACATGTAATCATATTTTCTAATGTAATCCGTTAGTTTCCTTACAACTGTTTGCTCTTTACAATGCGATAATTCAACCTCTATCTGTTTACCTTTCCAATCCAACGTCCAATCGTCAACAATTCCTAATAAAGCTAATTTGTATATACATTTTTCTTTGCGCTCACGATCTTTGTCATTACCATAATCGATTACAATCGTATCATTTTTTGTGGAGAGATAGGTTTGGTGGAATGTATATATTTCTTTAACTTCTTCCTCTATATCCATTAAATTAGTTGCTAAAAAAAATAATAATGTATTGAGATCACCAGTAAAATTTTTCTTTTCACTATCCAAAAAGGACACATTCGTATTTACTCCAAAAATACTTTGTAATTGCACCTCGTCCAAATGGTCCGGGCTATATAATACTGTGCAATAAGATTTATTCTTATCACGTCCTGCTCGTCCGGCTTCCTGATAAAAGGATTCAAGAGATCCAGGAATTCCATAATGAATGGTTTGTCTAATGTTCCCCTTATCAATTCCCATCCCAAATGCTTTTGTAGCAACAAGCAATTCAATTTCGTCTTTCATAAACGAATCTTGAATTTGGTCTTTGTAATCAGAAAAAGGAATTCCGCTATACTTCGTAGGTGAACTGCCAGAATAAAATCCAGTTTTTACCCCTAAAACACTATAGATATAATGACTCAATTCATAACAACCAGAAGAACCATTAACTGTTGGCGTAAAGACCAATTTAGCACCTTGTTTACGCGTGTTATTTTTACTATCATTTCTTAAAAAATCTATCAATATATCCTGCTTATTTTTTCGATTTACTTCAATAATGTTAAATTCAAGTTCAGATCGAGTGAAATTTGATATGGTTATTACATTATTACTTTGAATCTCTAATTCAGTCATAATATCTTTTAGTACCTTTGAAGAAGCTGTTGCTGTTAGGGCCAAAAACCTTGCTGATGGAGCATACTTCCGGATAGTATTAGCCAGTGCTAGGTATGAGGTCCTGAAATCATGTCCCCATTCTGACAAACAATGAACCTCATCTATAACTGCAAGCGATATGGCTTTCGTACGATTTACCAACTCAATATCTTTTCTGAACCCTTTTACTTGGAAACGCTCAGGGGTAATAATTAAAAAGAAGTATTTTCCTGAAGCAAAATCCCTTAGCCGCTTACTAGATTCTGCAGGTGTCAAATCACCATTAATATAGCTAGCATGTGAAATATAATGTTTTAAATTTAAATTATGTATTTGGTCCATCATTAAAGACTTAATCGGCACAACAACAAAACTAATAGCTGGTTGAAGCATGACACAAAGTTGATAAGTAAGAGACTTCCCCCCACCAGTCGGAAGTAAGCCCACAGTATCTTCTCCATTTAAACAATTAATAATAATATCCAACTGACCTTCATTAAATTGTTTAAAACCAAAGAGATTTTCAAGTAAAAACTCTAAGGGTTTTTGGTGAGATTTAGTAGTTAGTGCATAAACAATCGGTTCACTTATTTTTACATTAAAATAATTTGCGTCATCATCAAAATCGGTACGAATATGGTAAACATTAGGTTCCCAAACTGAATCATCCCACCGTTTAAATAAATCAAATTTAATATTAATATCCTGTTCATTACGAGGTAAATCTAACTCATTCTCAAAAATCATAATCCTTACTTGGGGCAAATTAATAATCTTGTTAAATAATGCAGCTATATTTGAAATCCAAAGTTCTAAATCCTTTAATGCTAACTCTAAAAAGCTTTTGGCATCTACTGCAAAAACGTTGAAATTCCAATAATTGTCATCAAAAGATATAACTCCTCTATCCAACAACTCAAGAATAAATAGTTGAAATCTAGCAATAGAAGTTAATTTAATCTGTATAGCGAATTCTTGCGAATTAATTGATATATACTTTTGATATTCATCGACTTGATAACGATATGTTTTATAGATTTCTCGAAATTCCGATAAAAATCTTTTATAATCTCTATTTTTAATGTCCCTGGTACTAATTCGAACTACATTGATATTATTCCGTTCAAAAGCTTGATCTCTTTTTTTATCAAGTGCAATCTGATTACTATGGCCTTCTCCGTCCACTTCAATTACTGTTTTCATTAAAGGAATGAAGAAATCAACCTGCTGTTTGAGAAAAGCTTGATTGTCATCGGGCAGGATATCAGTAATGGGGCATTCAGCAATCGCGAGGTTTCGAATAAATCCAACTCTATTTAGAATAGTACCTAAATCGTTGTAAAATTGTTCTGCTGGAAAATCATTATTTCTATCGTCACCTTTTATTGTCTGTGACCAGTTTAAATTCTCATTTGAAATAAATTTAACCTCTTCCAATTGTTTAAGATAGTCTCTTTGCAACCCTAGTTCTTTTCTTAAAAACGCAGAGGCAATAGTTGGAGTACCACGATTGATCATGTTTTGAACAATACGGATAATGTTGCTATTAGGAATGGTAACCTGATTATCTGGTAAATTAGTTATAATAAAATTAGAATTTGAATGGCAATAATTTGCCGAAAACCTCTTCATGTAAAAAACCCCTAATTAATTACAATTTATACCTCTATTATATGATTAAAGGCCTATATTTTGGAAGGTGTATACTATATTTGTACGTAAAATACCTTGATTGTTCTGATTCATAGATATTGCAAGTAATGGTTAGTTGAAGGTGTATTTAAATCTTTATCACTTAATAATTTAATAAACATAATAACAAATAATTGAATGATCCTGGCATCCTGAATTATTCAATGTCTTAACCTAAAAAGTCTAACACTATAAATAAAGCGACATAAGAATGGTTAAAAACATCCCTAGTTACTTTATGTTAAATTTCCTTTCATATGATTTCGTCTAGTTCTGAAGATGGTAGACATTCTGTTGCATTTAATAGACTAACCACTATATGTTACCAAAAGAAATAATTAGGAACGTAAAATCATTAGAAATTGACCATTCCCCAAATCAATCGAAAATGGGAAATTGATTTAACTCTTCCAATAAGTCTTCTACCTAGGCTTTGTTAAAAACCGCGACTCCCTCTTGACCTGTCAACATCCTAAGCAGTTTCTTTAAGACCTGGAAAAACTCGTCGTAGGAATAGTCCTGCGCTTGCATGGAGTGAAGTCAGTGCATTTAGTTGAATGAACAAACAAGAATATGTGCGGAACTCATTCAAGCAGCATATCCCGAAGCCTCCATCTTGTTTCAATCCTTAACTCCTTTAACCCCTCGCTCAATCTCCGAAATATCAGACTGGGAAATCTGTACGTTATAATCAACTTCAAGCGCTGCCGCTAATTCAATTTGGTGCATTTTAGCGACTTGTCTTGCTTTCCTTATACTTGGCCCGCAGATATTTGCCCTTTGCATGTATTGTTCATTCCCCCGGGTTTTGTCCTGTAGTTTCAAAATAAGAAATTAGGACATTCCCGGTAGACGATAATCGGCTATATGATTGTTTTTTTCGTATTGGTGAGATTTTTTTTAAAACGAGAGGAAAAAATTCGGGTTAGCTATCGGTTTTTCTATTAAAAATATTGGAATGAGTGGAAGGGAATCGGCGACGAATATAGTGATAGATTTATCTAAATGTCCAACTCCACTGCTGCCATTATTGTCACCACAATACTCACATCTATATCTGAGCTCATTCATGAATTTCACCGAAATACTGACTGCTAGTGAATTCGGTTTTTTCTTGGTAAAGAAATAATTGATACAGTTTTTGACAATCAGTATAAATATCAAGAATTTCATTTATATGTAGGTCAAATTGCTTAATCATTTTCAAAGCCTTTTCAAGAGAATAAGCTTCGGCAATATTTAAAACGGATTGATAAGCTCTACATCAAAATGATATTTTTCGATAAATCCTTATTCATTCACTTTAACAATCCCTCCCCCTATTCTTTGGCCCTTCGTTGAACCGTCAATATAGTACTCTATCATTCGGTAACCGCTCTCTTTACTATCATCCGGTTAATGACCTCATAGAAAAACAATTATATAAAAAAAACATCATGGGTTTCTTTTTATAAAACTCCCCTAATTCCTTTTTATAAATGAAATTTACCTTTAGCCTCCAAAGACACGACAAATTACTTCTTACTCGACTGGAATCCCAACTGCTATATAATACGATTTATGCTCTGCCGCTTAAGCAACCGATCGTTATATTAGATTAATTATGTTTTTACCATTGATATGTTGTTAATTTAGATTTATTATATTAGTAGAGTAATAAGATTGTAGCAAAAGTTTCACAAAGTATGTGAATCACGAAAAATGTAATCGCTCACAAAATCATCATGAATCCTTTTACAAGGAATTCTTTTCATATTTAGGAGGCCAGGAGAATGGAAAATCCATTTATAACTGCACTTGAAGAGATTTTAGATCGAAAATATATCATTACCAATCCCTCAAAGACCTTACGTTACCGCAAAGGCTATCGCTCAGGACGCGGGGATGCACTAGCTGTTGTTAAGCCAGGTAATTTGACAGAGCTCTGGCAAATTCTAAAAACGGCTGTCAAATTTGACAAAATCATCATTATGCAAGCGGCAAATACAAGTTTGACAGAAGGATCCACTCCTGCAGGCGGCTATGATCGTGAGGTCATCATTGTGTCAACCACACGGATGGACAACCTTCAGTTAATCAACCAAGGCACTCAAGTTTTGGCCTTTCCGGGCACAACGCTCTATACACTTGAAAAAGCGTTGAAGCCGCTTGGACGAGAGCCACATTCTGTGATTGGTTCGTCTTGTCTCGGTGCGTCGGCCATCGGCGGGATTTGTAATAACTCGGGGGGCTCGCTCGTCAAACGCGGCCCTGCTTATACGGAGTTGTCACTATTTGCAAGAGTCGATGAAAATGGTGAGTTGCAACTGGTGAATCACCTTGGAATCGACTTAGGCGATACACCTGAAGAAATCATTGCCAATCTTGATGCTGGAAATTTCGATCCGAATGCTGTCCCACAATCTCCAAAACACGGGCACGATCCTACGTATCAAACGCGTGTCCGTAACATTGATGCAGATAGCCCAGCTAGATACAATGCCGACCCTAATCAGCTCTATGAAGCATCAGGTTCAGCTGGCAAAATTGCCGTGTTTGCCGTGCGGCTCGATACGTTTCCGAAAGAACAAAACGAAAAGGTTTTCTATATCGGAACCAATACCCCGCGTGTGCTAGAAATGATTCGGAGAAAAGCACTATCGGAGTTCGAAAACCTCCCTGTCGCTGGCGAATACATGCACCGTGAGATTTACGATATTGCCAAAAAATACGGCAAAGATTCATTTATTGTCATCAATAAACTTGGAACTGACAGTTTGCCTTATCTTTTTGCCTTGAAAGCGAATGCAGAGCGGATTTTGGACAAAATGAAAATTTTTAAGCCTTATCTTCCTGACCGTATCTTGCAAAAACTCAGCTATCTTTTCCCGAACCATTTGCCAAAAAGAATGGAAGAATTTCGCGATAAATATGAGCACCATTTGATGCTCAAAATGTCAGGCGATGGTAGCGCTGAGGCGGAGGCTTATCTGACAGAACTTTTTAAAGAAGCTGAGGGTGATTTCTTTGTTTGCACACCAAAAGAAGGAGCGGATGCGTTCTTGCATCGGTTTGTGGCGGCTGGCGCTGCGATTCGGTTCCAGGAGGTGCATCAAGACGAAGTCGATGATATTTTGGCACTTGATATCGCCTTGAGACGAAATGATATGGACTGGTTTGAAGAGTTGCCTGAGGAAATCTCCAGCCAGATTGAGCATAAGCTTTACTACGGACATTTCCTTTGCCACGTGCTGCATCAGGACTACATTGTGAAAAAAGGAGTCGATGCGCATGCCTTGAAGGAACAAATGCTGAAGCTTCTAGATGCGCGCGGTGCGATTTATCCAGCGGAGCATAATGTTGGACATCTCTATGAAGCCGCTCCATCACTGGTTGATCACTACAAAAAAGGCGACCCAACCAACAGCTTCAACCCAGGAATCGGTAAAACCTCTAAACTTAAAAATTGGGCTTAATCATCATCATAAAGAGTGCACCTTTTGACAAATTTGGTTTACAAGTAAGACTTAGAAAATATGCTAAATTTTAATTTATTGCGATTGAAAAAGAAAAACTGAAAGTCCACCACGGGCTTTCAGTTTCTTTTTTTAATCAAATTACAATATAAGACTGATTCTATTAGTAAAATATTAGCACTAAAATCACCTAGTTTTTAGACCCAACTGTTGAAAGCAAAGATGAATAGTTAAACCCTCAGATTTATTCTAGTCTAGTGAATCTGCTTTTCAAACAATAAGTATCGGTCATTATTTTTTGAAATGACGCTCCATAATACCAGATTCACCATTAATAATCCTACTGATATTAGGATGATTAACTGAACTCCCAGTAAAAATAGTCCACTAACCTGTCCAATCAACAGTGCAATTACAGGTAAAAGGATAATGCCTCCAAAGTTCTGGGCTTCCTGGTACGTCTTCACCCTTGAAGATATGAGGATATTCAGCAACACCGTAAGCAAGATCACCATTGGGGAAAGACAAGTGATTAACGCCACCCAGTTAACCGATGGGAAGATTAGCTCGCCAAACAATTGATACCCCAAAGAATTAATAATGACTCCACACAGTACAAAACTGATGACAGATACACAAAATGGCGGTAAGAATGATGCGATTGTCTTGCTTAAAAATAGCTTTTTAATAGAAATGGGTGAAAACAATAAGCTTTCAAGTGTCCGGTTTTCCTTTTCTCCAACAAAGCTGTTTGCTGCCACTGACATGGCTGTAATGATCGGAACCAGTAAAAATAAGTTTGGTAGCATATAATTTATGAACATATAGATAATTTGCTGCTCCATTGTATAAGAAGAAAACTTATCACCCGTAGTACTCTTAAGAAAAGAATCTATTAGTTTCTGTACATCATTTCCGGCAATTTTTTCGGCATCAAAAAAAAGAGCACCTCCCACCAAAATTGAAGGGAAAATAACGGAAAACAGAATCGGGATGATAATCATGGTTACCAGTAATGTTTTACTTCTAAAAATATCCTTTAGATCTTTTTTAATCAGAGCTTTGCTAATATAGGTATCCATTATTTATACCCCCTTACCTTGAAATAAATCGATTGTAAATCATTGTTCATGATCGTAACCGAATAAACAGGATCCGTCTTTAGCAAGCTATTTAGCAAATTGGGGATATCATTTTTTGAAGGCAGATCGAAAACCACCATGGATTCTTCTATTACTCTGCAAGGAAACCCAGAGAAATGGTTATCTTGTGGCTTAAATGTCGTATTCACTTTCACGGTGACATTTTGAACATATTTTTCCTCTAACTCCGTTAAAGTTCCTTGTTCCGCTATCGTTCCATTGTCGATAAAAGCAAAAGAATCACAGATTGTCTCCAATTGATGGAGGACATGTGAACAAATAATCATCGTGGTCCCTGTTTCCTGATTATATTTTTTCAAATAGGATAAGACCATCTGAATTCCATCAGGATCCAATCCATTTGTCGGTTCATCCAAAAACAGAATGTCGGGTTTATGTAACAGCGCTTTAGCCAATGCCAACCGTTTTTTCATTCCGGTACTATACTTTCCCACTGGTTTATCGCGATGTTCTGTCAAATCAAAAAGGTCAAATAGCTCTGTCACTCTCTTCCTATCTGGTACCCCATATAATTCAGAGAATAATTCCAAGTTCTCTATTCCACTCATCTGGTGATACAGTCCCGCACTTTCCGTCACGATTCCAGATATTTTTCTAATTGCATCTCCCTCTGTGGCTGGGTCCATTCCGTTTAATGAAATCGACCCATTTTCCGGTTTAATCACTCCGTTCAAAATACGTATAAAGGTCGTTTTCCCTGACCCATTTGGGCCCAATAACCCTACTATTTCCCCTTTTTCCACCTTAAAGTTAACATTTTCTAATACTTTTTGTTGACCAAACGATTTATACAAACCAGATACGGTTATGAAACTAGTCATTTATTTCACGGTCCCTCCAGGTCTCTTGGGTAAATTTTTCCATAATATATATTCAATACAAAAATCTTAAATACCTTTATTGGTATTTCATTTCTTTAAAGCAAGGCTCTAACTTAAAAACCACTATTTTTATTTTTTTAAAAAAACATCAGACATTTATAGTAAAATTAAACCAATTAAATTTTTGGGGGAAGGATTATGTTCATACATAAGATTGATGAAAAAGTTTCCTTAAAATTAATTGAGTTAAATGATGCTGAAAGAGTTTTTGAACTTACAGACAAATCGAGAATTTATTTAAGAGAATGGCTGCCATGGCTTGACATCACCAATAATGTCGAGGATACAAAAGATTTTATCCGAGGATGTTTAAAGGGATATGCTGAAAATAAAAGTTTAAATACTGTTATTTTATTCAATGAAGAAATTGTTGGAGTCGCAGGCTTCAATAGTATAAATTGGTCCAACAAGACGGCCTATATTGGGTATTGGCTTGGAGAAGAATATCAAGGAAACGGGATTATGACCAAAGTTGCTAAAGCGTTGACCAACTATGCTTTTCATCATCTCAACTTAAATAAAGTAGAAATTCGCGCTGCCGTCGAGAATAAAAGCAGCAGGAATGTCCCAGAAAGACTAGGCTTTGTAAATGAAGGAACGATCAGGCAGGCTGAATGGCTTTATGACCAATATTTTGAACATACCGTTTATGGAGTATTAGCAAGTGAATGGAGAGACATTCATTCAAAACAATGAGCCCTAAAAATTATATCTCTTTTAATATTATCAATACAGATAAACTAGGGACAATCTCCTAGTTTTTTGTTTGTTAACATAATCATACTATCGTTAATAGTTTTTGTCGAAGTCCCTTGTTGGACAAAAATTCTCAAATTCCCTTTCTAAAAACTCCAAAAAATCATTTATCTTGCACTAACTCTAACACCCACTAACTGCCTCCTTGATCGCCACAGCTTTTAGCGGAGAACACTTACCTGATGGAAACTTACTAGCTAGAAATCCCCCCTTCAAAATGGATCGTATTTGTGGTGGACAGTTTATACCAGAGGCAATGTAGATACGTGAAATATAATTTCTGTATGATGCCTGTCACTCGTTCCGGTGTTTCCATAAAAAATGGTAATCAGGTTAATTGAACAGTGTAATAAGTAGAGAAAGGAGGGGAAAACATGGACCGCGTTATAAAGGCTATTCAACAAATGGAAGAAAGGATGAACGGGAAATTTAAAAACCTAGAAGGAAAAATCAAATTGGTAACAAACCAACTTAATCGAATGGAAGATTCATTAAATATTGTTGCTCAGACTGCAAGCGATAATACGATGAGCATTCTTAAGCGTATTGATGTGAATACTAGTAGCTCTAAGCAAGACGTTGACTATCTAGCCAAACAAGTTGGAAAACATGAGATGTATTTTAATCGCTTAAATAAAAGCTGATCCCCCTAACACTGTATTCGTACACCAATTAAGTATGAGAATCAAGTTTAACCTTCAATATAAATCTTCAAACCCCTCCTACTCGTTTTCCCTATCACAATTGTCCCATAACATCCATTTTCAACACGCTTTATACCTGAATCGCGTGAAATTTGTTATCGGCTGAATTTCTCGTTTCACAGACCATTAATATTGAAATACCCCTAATTTCCCATCTTCATCACTGGCTAAAGTACTTTGCGGGGGGACAATCCTCCTAAATGCCATTACCCCTTTTCTTGGAAATCCTTCAACAAATTCAGCATATGCGATTTTAACATCGGGCTTTGGAAGCGGCGAAAATGCTGTGTTTGCGGGCGTCACATTTTTCGAAATCATTGGCTTTCCAGGTGGAATGGGATTAAACCAAATTTCAGCTTCAAAAAGTTGATTGGAATGATTGGTGATGGTAAACGCATTAACAAATAAATTGACATCGGATTTAAACGGGTTAACTAAGCCTCCCCACGCATTTTTCCCTTTGCCGAAACGAATGTGTTCCGTTTGTCCAACAAAATATCTTCCCTGTAAGGATTGATACAAGGGGTTAGGTATATTAACGGCTTTACTAAATCGGTCATTATTAAACAATGGCATAAGAAAACTTCACTCCTTCATAACAAGATATTCATGAAGGGAGACAGGGGCATGGTTGTTAATCAAGGAAATAAAGAAATTGGGATACTAAATAGTTATCAAATTACTTTGTATGGAGGATTAGTTTCTACAAGCCCTTGCTGTATCTTTTCAATTTTATTGTCAATTACTTCGGTGTATGCGAGCAATAGCGTAAATTCGTACATAAAAGTATTAGATTAGTCATGCCTAGGTCCATTTTAAAAAATTGGGTATTGCTAGGTCTAGTTTCGTTTTGCCAAAAATGTGAAATTGCCGTTTATTATTTTCAGGATAGTATTTAACAAAAAGAGTCAAATTGAACAGTTGTTTTTCAGTCTTTTTTCAAATCGAGAAACATATACTCAATAAGAATGACTTTAGAATAGGAGGATCTAAATGACAAACAACAACCTGTTAAGCTTTTATGATCCCTTTGTTTATCAGACATTAACAACCATTGTTGGTAAAATAGTTACTGTTCAAACCATAAGAGGTAGCGTTCGTGGCTCCTTGAAAAATGTATTGCCAGACCACATTGTTGTCGAATCTAACGGAACTCCCTTTTTTATTCGTACCCAGCAAATTATTTGGGTTTTTCCTGGTTAACAAAAAGGAAGTGGAGGGGAAATAATGTTTAAAAGAATAAATAAATTGGCAATTGAACTTCCTATACCCGCACACGGCGATATGAATGCCGCAGCAGCAGTACAAGAGCTCTTGGGTGGCAAGTTTGGGGAGATGTCTACCTTAAATAACTATATGTTTCAGTCTTTTAACTTCAGAAATAAAAAAAAGCTTAAACCATTCTATGAGTTAGTGGCAAGCATTACAGCAGAAGAATTTGGTCATGTAGAACTTGTTTCTAATACGATTAATTTGTTATCGGTAGGTAATACTTTTCCAGGGAATCCGGATATCACTCCACTTCAAAATGGGAAGGATGCGAGAAACACCCACCATTTTATTTCTACAGCTCAAACGGCTATACCAGGTGATTCAATGGGAAGACCTTGGACTGGTGATAATGTTTTTAATAGCGGAAATCTGGTTTTAGATTTAACACATAACTTTTTTCTAGAGATTGGTGCACGTACACATAAAATGAGAGTTTATGAGATGACTGATAACCCAGTCGCTAGAACCATGATTGGGTATTTACTTGTTCGTGGAGGAACACATATCCTCGCCTATGCGAAAGCAATCGAAATTGCTACAGGGGTAGACTTGACGAAAATGCTTCCAGTTCCAAATCTTGATAACTCAAAATTTGATTATGCCAGACCGTTCATAGAAAAAGGCTTAAGCAATGTGCTATTCACATGGAGCGAAACAGAATACAGGGATATCGGAATGATTTGGAAAGGAACAAATCCGGAAAATGGGCAACCGCTTGAAGTGAAAATTGGTACTCCTGAAGGCGGACCAATTCCAGACTTAGAGGAATTACCTGAAGAATTTGCCCCTGGAATTACTAGGGACGATTATGAATTAATCAAAAAACGTCTAATGGAAAATTTATAATGGATTTTTTGTTCCCCTTAAAACCTAGATATAAAGCCATTTTAGGACACACTAGAAAACTATAGAAAATTTTACTTTCCACGCTGGCAACGAAGATGTCAGTTTTATTAGTCTCCATAGTTCATGACAATATATAAGAGCCTCCCCACTCCGGAAAGGCCCCCTACTCACTGTTACATCTTTATTTATCTTTACTTACAAGTAGTGAACAGCACTCCACATGTGCGGAATGTATATGGCAACACATGGGGTGCTGTTGAGCTTACACAAGACCGAACCATCTTTTTGTATGGTAAATGAAATTTTCTGAGCAAAGAACCTTCTGTCCTTCTATTCTTTAAAAATGTTTTTCAAATTAATTTGCATATCGTTAAAAATACCTACAGATAGTAAATCATCTTTCCCAAAGACCGCAGCTTGAGTATAAGAATTCCCCACGAGGCTATAGATTTCAACAGACATATTATATGGGTCAACAATCCAATATTCCTTTACTCCGGCTCTTTCATAGCTATTAAATTTAATCAATCGGTCATTTCTTGCTGTTGACGGCGACAGTACTTCTATCACCAAGTCCGGAGCTCCCGTAATATTTTTATCCCCGATTTTATTTTTATCACAAACCACCACCAAATCAGGCTGTACCCAATCCTTTATTTCTTCTAGATTCGTTTCTTTATTGGCAAATAAACAGACGTCAATAGGCGATGAAAATGCCATACATTCTTTTCCCCGAAGATACATCTTAAATTCTGCTGTCAGTTCATCTACAACATCCTGATGTTTCGGTGTTGGAGATGGTGACATGCTAATAACGTTTCCATCAATCATCTCAAAAAAAATATCCTGTCCCAATGCAACGTAATCAGCGTAAGTGTATTTCGTTCTTCCTTCAGGTATACTCATTGAGAATCACTCCTTACCAATGAAGGTATATTTACCAATAATTATATAATACAGATTAGCAATTTTAAGAATAATTGCGTTTTCCAATCATGTAAAAAGGGAACTAGCCCTCTTGTTGTCATAAATACGTCCCAGCTTTAAAAGTTTAGAAGCAATTACCTTCCTCAACGTTTTACCATTTTGTTAATTTTATCATGTTTGCTTGAACGTTGCATTGAATCCTTTTATAAGTGCCTAACATCCACGAATTTAGTGAAGGATGACTTCAGTTTCCCACATAAATCAACCACTTTTATCTATGTATTTAATCAATTCTTCTATTTCCTCATCCGATAATTCATAGCTCTCTTCAACATGATCCATCCCATCGGCAACTATCCATTCGTCCTCACATTCCATTTCTTCAATTTCCCACCTATCAAGATTACCCATCAAATGAGGATTATTCTGGATCCCCTCTTCCTCCATCTCAATCCAATCATCATATGTGACTCCATATGGAACACCACCTGAGGTATATCCAGCAATGAAGGCAAACGATTCTGTCTATTGATTATTTTTATCAGCATCCGGACCAATTTTTTCAATTTGCTTTTGAGCATCTTTATCACCCTGATGCTGAGCCAAATGATGGACATAGGATTTTAGCAAAATGGGAAAAAGAAGGCCGCGTAACATCGATCATTACCCAAAACATTGATGGGCTTCATCAAAAAGCAGGAAGCGAACATGTGATTGAATTTCACGGAACGATGAAAACGGCCACCTGTCAAAACTGTGAAACCAAAAATAGCGCAGACGAAATGGTACTGCGTAAGAGTAAAATGCCCGATTTCTATGTGTGCGACAAGTGTAATACTCGCAATAAACAAGAACGCTATATTAAACCGGATGTTGTTCTTTTCGGTGATACGGGCGAATGGTTTACAGAAGAAGGTTTCCAAACGATTCTCGGGCAAATCGAACAGGCTGATTGTTTGTTGGTACTGGGAAGCAGCTTAAAGGTCACACCGTTCTCTCATTTTCCAGAATATCGAGCGGCTGGTGTCCCTTTGTTAATTATTAATATAGGAGAAACAAGGTATGATTTTCTGGATGATACCTATGTCGTTCAAGAGTCAATTGGAGAGACGTTGGTACAAATAGATAACTATTTGAAAAGATAAAAAAAGGTGACAGGCACCATCCACTTTTCTGGATGGTACCTGTCACTCGTTCCGTGATTAAAAAATGGGGAAATCCGCTTAATTGAACAGTATAATGAGTAAACTCATTGTTCCTGAATAACTAATTTAAAGTGTTTAATGTTACCTAAACTTTAGCATTATTCATTAATTTTTATTAAAATAAGATACCCCATGTCCGCCAAATACACACGAATATCGCAATTTAAAAATCTCAATCGATACACTGCTAATCTTATCGTTTAATGATGATATGGCTATTAGGGTAAAGGATTTGTACGAAAAAAAACTAAACAAGACATCCTCCATTGCTGGTGGATGCCTTAATTTCCTAACCGTATTTAATGAACCCAACTACCTTACTTTTTTGAAACAGTTGGATTATGTTTGACAACGAAGCTTTCAAGAATTTATTAGGATATATTCATCCCTAATCTTACTTCTTTAATCCTCTCAACATACTTCCTTGCTTTTTCAGTAATATTTTCATAGTCTCCGTTTTGAGCAACTGAGGTTAAATTCCCACCAACTCCCACTACCACACAGCCTGCCTTGAACCATAGCTCCAAATTGTCGATAGTTACACCGCCAGTTGGCATAATATTTACCTGTGGAAGAGGTGCTTTAACAGCTTGTACAAACTCAGGTTTATACATATTGCCAGGAAACAGTTTAATGATATCAACGCCATATTGGAGAGCTGTTTGCATTTCTGTAACGGTCATGCAGCCTGGCAAATAAGGAACTTGATATAAATTGCACAGCTTTGCCGTTTGTTTATCGAAGCTTGGGCTGACAATATATTTAGCTCCGTTTAGTATAGATATTCTAGCCGTTTCGGAGTCCAATACAGTTCCAGCGCCGATGACGACATCGGAATTCTTAGCATAACGGTCCGTAAGTTCCTTTATTGCCTCGATGGCATCCGGTGTGGTGAGTGATAATTCAATGGTACCTATTCCCCCATGAATGAGCGCATCAAATACTTTAATTGCTTCTTCTTTCGATTCCGTTCTTACAATTGCGACTACCCCAGATTCGGTTATTTTTCTTAAAATGTTTACTTTTTTCATAATATCCCCCATCATTTGTCCCTTTTTCGTAAACTAATTTGTACTGCCTGTCACTTCTATTGTAACTGTGACTGCTGGAATAATCTTGTATCACATAATTGTATTATAAATATAGCTGTGACAACACGAAAAAGCATGTTTATTGCTTTTTTAATGAATTTTGGTGAGGCATGAGGGATGACATTTTTCAGTATTAGGATAATAGTAAAAAGGCATCACCCCGTTTTCTGGATGATGCCTTTCCTTATTGTCTTTCTTATTTATTAAAGGCTTTTCTTTAATTCTTCAATTACACTAAGATCGAGCTTTGTAATCTTTGCAATCGTGTCTAAACTCATTCCCTCTTTTAGCATTTCGAGGGCTACCTCACTTCTAGCTTGTGTGCTCCCCTCTTTAATACCCTCTTTGATCCCTTCTTTTATACCTTTTTCTCGCCAAGAATTAGGCAACTTAAAAATTTGTTCAGATTCTCGCTTATCCAATTGGTTAATTTCTTCCATCAATTTTGCCTCCTCCTGTTTATTTAAGATTAAATATGTTTCAAAGAAGCCGTTTATGAGTTCTGCTTTTGCTGGATTTAGTTCCATTTTTACTAACATCCGTAAAAATTCCTTTTTTACTTGAACCTTTTCCTTTTCAGTGTACCCCATTTTACTAAGTAGAGCCGCAGCAACAGGATTATTGGTTTGCACATATGCACGCCAATTCAGTTTCTTTAGTTCTAGCATCAGGAACTGAAATGTCAAAACATGAAAAAATGGGAAAGTAACATTGAATTGATTCATTTCATTTCTTTTTTGATCATAGGTAAAGATGGCGATGGGTAAAACTGGTTTCCTATATCTATTATAAAGGAGACTGAAATATTGATACATTCTTTCATGAAAATTAGGCTGTATATAACTTTGGGGCTCTACGTGGATGATAATAATCGTATCCTGATTTTTCAACTTTGTTTCAATGATAAAATCGGCTCTCCTACTCTCTCCCTCCAACAAATCAGTAAACATCTCCTCTGATAACGGCTTTAGTGCTGAAAAATCAATCGATTTGTGGACCTCTGGAAAAAAAGCTTCCAAAAACTCTGCGAAAAACGTCTGGAGAATTTGTTTAAATAATTGATCGTGTGGGATAAACTGATTGGGGTTTTCTCGAACAAACATCTCAAGCGCAATTGCCATGACAACACATCCTTTTCGGGAATGGAGGAAGTTAACTTTAGGTGATAATTATCTTAAGTTTTATTAAGGTTTATCCGTTTGTTTCTTTTCTGTAGATGTTTTTTTGGGGGACAATAATATATAAGATTAGAAGGATATAGAATACAAACGTTACATATGACTGTAATTACAATTATAGTAGTTGGAAGAATAAAATAGTGAAATCTGAAGAATTCAGCAAGCAGTCTTATAAAATATTATCCAAAATACACTCTCACACACCCCTCCTTTTGTGCTGTTGCTAAACAGTTTTGAATAAAATCCATGATTTGTTTTTGATCCCAATTTTCAAATTTATTTTCAGACTGCGAATCTCTATTTTCAAAAAATTGATTAAATCCAATCAAAGCCTTTTCAATTTGTTGGATTGTGAATGTAGAGCTGCCGCCTGATCCACTAACACCTGCATAGTATTTATTTGCATCGAGTAAATTGTACAGTATTGTAGCATTATAATTCCCCATGCTAAAACGTGCATAAGCAATTTCTTCTCCTGCTTTATTGTATCCTGAAATATCGTGACCCATTTAATATCCTCCTTAAATTTAATTATTACCAGATTGCTGTACTAGATTTTTAGTTTATAAATACAAATAATTAGCTCACATGTTTTATCACTCCTTTCAGATTGATTTTTCAAAAAACATTAGTCGGAACAGTATGGCAGAAAAAAGTGTTAAGGTAGGAAAATGGTGAAGATTCAATTTGGAGGTTATTTGAAATAGTAGGATCATTAATTAGCGGGATTTAAATATGTATAAAAGTGGAAAGAAATGTGTGGAAGAACTAGAGGAATTATGAGGTTGTCCATTTAATAGTTTCATAATTTAGGAAAATTTTCAAGATTAAAATTCGAGACTAATTCGAGACTTTATCTACCTATAGTCTCTTTAAAAAACTCTGACAATACACGAGCGGCAAGTTTTCCTGAAACTCCACCGCCTATTATAATTGCTTTTTCATGACGTTCCATATGTACACCTGCCACTTTTTTTAAAATAAATAGCATAATCAGGTATTCTATGGTTCTTCCCATTCTATGCCTACTACTTTTTTGCACAGGGACAGTCCTTTTTGACTTTTTAACTTAAATTTATAAAGCTCTTTTTATAGCTAAAGAGTTAAGACATGCGGTTAAATGTATTAAAAAACCTAAGTAAACTTCAATGTAAAGATTCTTCAATATGAATAATACAAAATATTCAATATTTTATTTACATTATAATTTGAATACGATACTTTTATCTCTAGGGAAAAGTATGCAAAAGAGTTCCATAATAAACCTTTACGGGTGTGGAAGTTTTTTAATATTGTGTTGAAAATTCAAGGTGGACAATACGAAGCCTATGACCGGTTCTTAAGCTATTTGAAACGCATTCTATAATTCTACTATGTAAAGAGAAAGATTACTTGGGAAGTGTAAATTATGAAAGACAAAGATACAACTAAAGCTATAGCATTTTTCTTACTTTGCTTAATTGTACTCCTGTTTGTTGGGTGGTTTTTGATGACTAGCCATGTCGGATCGAGCTCCTATGATTATGTCCTTGAAAGAGCTTTGCCATACCCGTATGTCTCTTGGGTTGGTTGGATAGAGTTTGGATATTGGACTATTGGAGCAATCTCTCTTACCGGCTTTATACTTGCTGTATGGATAAATCCTAAAAAAGAAAAAATCATTATATTTTTGGCTATGGTGCCAGTGTTTTTATTTGCTTTTGGTTTAATAATTAATTACCTTATTGCACTGATTAAACTCGGCAGTGAACATTTCCTACCCATTTTCATAATCGGATTTATAGTATTTATTAGTCTACTATCCTATTTTATTTTAAAATTAGGAAAATCCGGGTATTACCTGGTAACCATTTTGGTATTAACGTTTTCTATATTCTCAGGTATCCTTCTTTGGCTATCCGAACCGACTAATGATTTATACCTTATTGTTAAAAAAGGGCATGTCTTGAGTAGTTTTTCAACAAAGGCATTGCTGACAATTATTATATTTCTTTCTACAGGCATTATTGCCTTTGTATTTGGAGGATTAGTCCAATACAATTTTTCGGAGGAAGAAAAGGTGTAAATTGACTTGTATTTATGTGATTGAAAGAACGGACGGAAAGAGTGCAAATGAAGGGGCTATTTGCCGGTAGACCCATGGAGCAAATGATGATTAAGACGTCACGCTAACAGGATTGATTTTTTTTGCAGATTATTTAGTGGATCAATATCTTAATGGTTTAATTTAAGGAAACGTCAACTTCTTGATCGCTTGTAAATTCCTTAGAAAACTTGCATTTTTTATAACATAATAAATATTATGCGAAATGGTTTTCTTCACTCCGGGTTGGCTGATATCACAAGAAGTTCTGGTGGCCATTTTAATAAAAATACGGACATACGATCCGTTATTATGACAAAAAGTGAGCATTTCATAGGCTAAGCGGACACAGGATTCCTTATTCGTGAATATTGGAGACTTATTCATTCGTTTTTATTAAAATAAGAGATCCTATGTCCGCTAAAAGTAGAAAACAGGGTAAAAACTCAAAAATAGGGTCCCTGATGTCCGCCAAATACAAACGAAGAGTCCCTTTTTAAAAAATTTGATTCCCAAGACGTATCCATTCAAATTGTAAAGTTAGGATATGACTGACTCTCATTCAAAAAGAAACCATAAGAACCGTCCCCTTGGATCAATCTG
This sequence comes from Neobacillus terrisolis, assembly GCF_051233475.1. Classification (NCBI taxonomy): domain Bacteria; kingdom Bacillati; phylum Bacillota; class Bacilli; order Caryophanales; family Bacillaceae; genus Neobacillus; species Neobacillus terrisolis. The sequence goes on from NZ_JBKFGH010000039.1 coordinate 56,920, forward strand.
CTGCAAGTAGTGTGATGCAGCTTAAGTATAAAAGGACGGTTCTTCTGCTTCCAAAAGGAAGCAGGAGAACCGTCCCCATGCACTCATTTTTTCACACTATTGGTTTCCGTAAAGTTATGTGTTTCATCCTCTAATGACCAGCCCAATTTTAAGCCAAGGACAAACCAGCCAAGTGCTAATATTCCTGCCGCAAAGATTAGATCACCTATCATGCGTAGCCATGTTAAGTTCAGGATGATATCCTGATGAAGGAATTCTGCAGAGCGGGCATACCACATACCATGTTCCACACTCGCCCATGTTTGCAATAAGCCGATTGGCAATAGGCTTATAATTACCATCAAGCCAAGTCCGATATTGATGCTCCAAAACGCAAACGACAGCGCTTTTGTTTTCCACTTCCTCATTCCGGTCAAACCTTTTAGACAGAACAGCATAAGCCCAATTCCAAGAATCCCGTAAACTCCAAATAGTGCTGTATGTCCATGAACAGGGGTTGTGTTCAAGCCTTGCATATAATAAAGTGCAATCGGCGGATTAATTAGGAACCCAAAGATTCCTGCTCCTAATAAATTCCAGAAAGCTACAGCCACAAAACAGTAAATTGGCCATTTATAGGCTTTAATCCAAGGTTTTGCTCGACTCAAGCTCAGATTTTCATAGGCCTCAAAGCCAATTAACACGAGAGGCACTACTTCAAGTCCACTAAATACCGCTCCGAAGGCTAACACTCCAATTGGGGTGCCGCTAAAATATAGATGATGGAACGTTCCAATAATGCCGCCGAACAAAAAGATTGTCGTTGAAAAGAGCACTGTTGCGGTCGCCGTTGAAGTTCTAAGCAAGCCCATTCTGGTAAATAAGAAAGCAATAATGACCGTCGCAAATACCTCAAAGAAGCCTTCCACCCAAAGATGAACCACCCACCAACGCCAGTATTCTGCAATCGCGATGTGCGTATGTTGACCGTACAATAACCCTGGGATATAAAATAACGGGATGGCTGTTGAGGCAAGCAAAAACATTGTCAACAAGTGACGGTCCTCTTTGTTCTTCTTTAAGGCCGGAAGAATCGCCCTTCCCATTAAAAATAACCATAAGAATAAACCAATTGTTAAGAAAAATTGCCAGAATCGGCCGATGTCTACATATTCATACCCCTGGTGTCCAAACCAGAAGTTTTGCACATTTGTAAAGCGCTGGTCCACCGCAAGCCATTGACCTGCCATCGCTCCGACCACAATGATTAATAGACAAACAAATAGGAAATTAACTAATGCCCGCTGAAATTTAGGTTCATAGCCAGATACTGCAGGTGCCATAAATAGTCCGGTCGCAAGCCATGCAGTGGCAATCCAAAGGACACCTAGCTGAGTGTGCCAGCTTCTAGCTACCGAGTATGGGAGCCATTTTTGCAAGGCAATCCCAAAGAAACCTGAACCTTCTACTGCATAATGAGCATCAATTGCACCCAGGGCGACCTGGAAAACAATTAATGCAGCTACGACCCAGAAGTATTTTAACGTAGCCTTCATCGATGGAGTTGGATTAATCGCAAGCAAAGGATCCTTTTCCGGAAACTTTTCTTCATCATGTGACTCTTTATGGCGCTGAGCAGCATAATACCAAGCGAGTGCTCCAACCCCTGCTAATAACAGGACAAAGCTGACAACAGACCAAACGACCATTTCACCGGTTGGATGATTATCAATTAAATCTTCGTTCGGCCAATTGTTTGTATAAGTCACATCATCATTTGGACGATTGGTAGCTGTTGCCCACGTACTCCAGAAAAAGAACGCATTCAACTGGTTCATTCGTTCTGCAGTTCTGATCGTGTTCTCAGGAATGGCATAATCGTCCCGTAACTCTTTAAACGCAGGATCATTCGTAAAAAGACTTCCATAATAATTGCTTAAATAGCTAAGGGCATTGACCCGATCATTGGAAATGACCAGTTCTTTCGTTTCCGAATTATAGGTATTTGTTCGAATCTCATCTTTGAGCCTTGCTTTTAACATTGCCTTTTGTTCGTTGTTTAGCTTCTCGTAATCGGTTTTAAATTCATTGTGGGACCAGTTATCCAAAATAAACGTTAACTCCCGATGGAGCCAATCCGCATTCCAGTCCGGAGCAAGGTAGGCACCGTGACCCCAAATGCTTCCCAACTCCTGACCACCCATGGACTGCCAAACATTTTGACCATTTCGAATATCGTCCCCTGTAAAGAGGACCTGTCCATTCTCCGATACGATCTTACTTGGGATCGGAGGCATAGACTGATAAATCCGCCCACCATAATATCCCAGAATGGAGAAAGAAATAATAATAACAAGAGATAAACTAATCCAAAGCCGTCTGTAATTTCCCATAATCCACCTCCAAAACCATTTATAAAAATAGCATTTCCAAACTTATCCTATAAATGCATAAAAAATCATGGGGGAATCATGGGGACGGTTCTTGCGTACCCTTTTTCACACAAAAATCAGCAGCATTTCAGGTATTATTTTTTCCATTGAAAAACATTTAAGGCACAACTAGATAGTAGATGCAAACTAACGCAATTTCACACTATAATACCGCATTGCTTCGAGGCTTCCTTCGGACTCAAAAATTCCTTTTTCTATCAGCTTTTTAAGTCGATATTCGAGGAATGCATCTCCTATATATTGGTTTACATGCCCCAGCATATCCCCAATTAATCTTGCCGATTTCATAAAGGCCTTTGGATTTTGTTTACCATGAAGCTTTTTTGCCCTTTTTATCATCAATTCATCATAGTAATCTTCCGGGACACTATGAATCCTTCCATTTCTCCATATTCTTAACACCCCTTGATTTTCTGAAAGGGATAGCCAGTCTTTCTGTAATTGTTCTTTATCATGGTCTGAAAGGAACTGTCCTTGCCCCTTCTCATATATGATTTGAAGCTTTTCTGGTGAAATTTCTCCTGTATCTAATGGAGTATACTTGACTTTTTTTACTGGAAACAGTTCTTCAAATGCCTTTGTCGTACTCATTACGGTAATATCAATATTTTTTTCCTTCAAAAGAAACATAACATATCGCAAGCCTGACTGTTCATGTGCGTTTTCAGATGTCCAAATCGTGATATGGGTTCCTTCGGGAATGGAATTTATTTTATTAAGTGTCTTTTTATATCTTTGTTGATAATCAAGGAACTCGTATCCATCGCTTATGCAATTCTTCATCCATTCAAACCGTAATTCTACTCCATTCTCTTTATGTAGCTGCCATACGGGGCCAACCGAGAAGATGTCCCAAAACGAGATAACTTGTTCCTTTTTATCGAGACCCCTTTCCATTAAAGCGACTTTAAAACCTTCCGAAGCTGCTGCGCCAAATAAAATATGTATCATTTCATCTATTCCTCACATTCGTTCCTGACCATTTAAGGAGTTAATCGTGGATAAGTAAACGTTTTTTATAATTCGAGCTTTTCATCAAACACAAACCCGTATTCGCCATTTAGTTACTGAAAGCCTACTATATTATCTTATTTACACTTATAAAAGTAGCAGAAGAACCGTCCCTGTGAATCAGAAGAAGCACAAGAACCGTCCCCATGATTCTTTCTATGCGGACATACGTTCCGCTATTTAGTCTAAAAGTGGTGCTTTGATAGGCTAGACGGACATAGAATCCCTTATTTGTGAAAAAACGAGCATTATTCGTGAGTTTTTATAAAAATAAGGGATCTCATGTCCGCTTAAACCAGAAAAACGGAAAAAAATCAAAAATAAGGTCCCTCATGTCCGCCAAATTCACGCGAAGATCCTTTTTTGCCGTATAAAAAAATTTATTTATCTAAAATAGCAATGGCCCGAACTGGCGCACCATCAGAATTCTCATATTTAAGGGGAAAGGCGCAAAAAGTAAATAACTCCGTGCCAATCTCCCCTAATCCAGTCAGATTTTCAATAACCACGATATCGGTTTCAGCAAAAATCTTGCGGTGGATGGTGAGGTTTTCATCAGATAAAGAGTCGATGCCCATAACATCTAATCCCACACCCTTCTTGTTGCTGCGGATTAAATAGCCAGCAACTTCCTCGGTTATGGTTGGATACTCTCCAAAATAGGTGTCTGATCCCCAATACTTGTCCCAACCCGTATAAAATAAAAGGAATTCAGCCTGCTCTGCTTTCTCTTTTACACGTTCAATATATTTCATTGTGATTTTCTGACCCTCAGCTAAATCACTACAATCGATTACCAATCCCTTACCGATGAATTGATCTACTGGAAACGAATCCAGAGAGGTTCTATTTGCATAAATATGTGAAGGGGCGTCCATGTGTGTACCTGTATGGGAAAACATCGTCAACAATGTTCCTTTAAAGCCGTGCTCATCGTATGTACAGACAGCTTCCAATTTTGGCGAGTCGTCGCCCGGAAAAACAGGCATTTTTTCTGAAATGGTATGAGTTAAATCAATGATCCGCATCACAAGCCCTCTCTTTCTAAAAAGTAAATCAATAAGTCGCTTATTATATTTTATTATTTTTAAGGAAAGGAAAACAGCGAATTACTGCTAGACCCCTATCCACCTTCATAAAATTATCGTAACAAGTCAAAAAACATGTCACCCTAATCCAATTATGCTATTGTTTATAAAAAATGTGGCAGGTGAGTAAATGAAGCGTCATGAAAAAGCGATTATTATAGGCGGCGGTATTTCAGGTAAACTGGCCGCACGTGTGTTGTCAGAGTTTTTTAAAGAGGTTGTGATGATAGAACGAGATCAGGAATCTGTTCGACCTGTTCCTCGTAAAGGTGCTCGGCAAGGTGAACATTTGCATGCCCTCCTTCATGCGGGAGCACATGGTCTTGAAGAGTTGTTTCCAGGTATCACGGAAAAGTTTTACGAAAGTGGTGCGTTGAAAATCAATTCAACAAAGGATCTCGCCTGGTTTCATCATGGAGTTTGGAAGCTGCGTTTTGATGGAGGGTATACAACCGCTCTGCAGACACGCCCGCATCTCGAATGGCATATTGAACAATATATTAAGGCTATTCCTAACGTATTGATTTACTATAATCATAATGTCAAAAATTATTTTTATAATATAGAAGAAAATCGGATTACCGGAGTAGAAGTAATCACCGCAAATAATTCCACTAAAACCTTTATTGCAGATGTAGTCGTTGATGCAAGTGGTGCCAGCAGTTTCACCACTAACTGGCTAAAACAAGTTGGAGTCGATATTCCGCAACATAAAGTCGAAATTGGCTTAAGTTACGTTACTCAGCTTTTTCAACTCCCAGAGAATCGTAGCCGGGATTGGATGATTAAATTAATTTATCCTAATCCACCCCATGAAAAAATCGGTGGGTCGCTATCAAAGGTGGAAGGTGACCAATATATTTCCACGATTATGAGCTACGAATATGAAATTAACGAAAAACAAGTTTTGGAGAATGAGCATGGTTTTATAGAACTATCAAAGCGGCTGCCAAAACTAGATATCTATGACGAAATAAAAGACGGGACTCCTATATCCAAAACGTCCGTCTTCCGTGTACCCCATATTATCTGGAAACGATTCGACAAAGTAAGGAATTTGCCCGCCGGGTTATTATTGATTGGGGATACCGTGTGCCGGATTGATCCTGTTTTTGGTCAGGGAATGAGCATTGCTGTGTTAGAAGCTATGGCATTGCAAAAGTTATTCCTTAAAAAAAGTAATAACCTCCAAAAGACGATCACGATTTTTCATAAAAAAATTGCGAAGATTATTTCTGTAATTTGGAATATGGTCGTTACGGAAGATTTTCGATATTCGGGGACTTCGGGGAAAAAGCCGATTGGGCTCAAATTTCAGCAATGGTACGCTAAACAAATCTTTCTTTTATCATCAGAGGATGAAAAGGTTTATAACACTTTTATAAAGGTGATGAATCTTGTTAAACCGATGACAATATTGATGAAGCCGGGCATCCTCATTAAAGTGTTGGCAATGTCTTTTAGAATCGAGTAGGAGGGAAATTTAATTCCCGTCCTCTCACACCACCGTACGTACGGTTCTCGTATACGGCGGTTCAATAACTTAAGTATCTACGCTCATATAA